>NZ_JBSGEL010000009.1:0-187802 GCF_053602875.1 Kitasatospora sp. NPDC004289
GCGCCCGGCCCCGGCCCGCCCCGCCCCGCCCCGCCGGGGCGGGGCTGCGCGTCCCCGGCACGGTCGTCGCGCTCGGGGCGGTCAGCCTGGTCACCGACGTCTCCTCGGAGATGGTCACCGCCGTGCTGCCGCTCTACCTGGTGCTGGGCCTCGGCCTCTCACCGCTCCAATTCGGTTTCCTGGACGGCCTGTTCAACGGGGCCACGGCGCTGGTGCGGCTGCTCGGCGGCCGCCTCGCGGACCGCGGCGGCGGACGGCACAAGGCCGTCGCCGGAGCCGGCTACCTGCTCTCGGCGCTCTCCCGGCTGGGCCTGCTGCTGGCCGGCGGGGCGGCCGGCGGGATCGCCGCGGCGATGGCAACGGACCGGCTGGGCAAGGGAGTCCGCACCGCCCCCCGGGACGCGCTGATCACCCTCAGCGCACCGCCGCAGGCCCTCGGCCGGGCCTTCGGGGTGCACCGGGCGATGGACACCACGGGGGCACTGCTCGGGCCGCTGGTCGCCTTCGCGGTGCTCTGGGTGACGGCGGACGCCTACGACGCGGTGTTCGTGGTCAGCTTCGCCACCGGGCTGCTCGGGGTGCTGCTGCTGGTGCTCTTCGTCCCGGCCGGGCTGCCGGACGCCTCGATGCCCGCGCCCGCGCCGAAGCCCCGGACGAGCGCCGGGCCGAAGGTGCTCGCCGACCCCGCCTTCCGTCGGGTGGTGTACGCCGCCGCGCTGCTCGGGGCCGCGACCATCGGCGACTCCTTCCTCTACCTGCTGCTCCAGCGCGGCCTGGACCTCACCCCCGCGCTCTTCCCGCTGCTGCCGCTCGGCGCGGCGGCGGGCTACCTGCTGCTGGCCGTCCCGGCCGGTCGGCTGGCGGACCGGATCGGCCGCCGGATGCCGCTGCTCTACGGCCACGGAGCGCTGCTGGCCGCCTACTTGGTACTGCTGCTGCCGATGGGCTGGCCGACCGTGGTGCTCACCCTGGCCCTGCTCGGCGTCTTCTACGCCGCCACCGACGGCGTGCTGATGGCACTGGCCGGGCCGGCCCTGCCGAGGGAGGGACGGGCCGGCGGTCTCGCGGTGCTGCAGACCGGCCAGGCGCTGGCCCGGCTCTGCGGTGCGGCGGGTTTCGGCGCGGCCTGGACGTGGTGGGGGCCGCGTCCGGCGCTGGCCGTGGCGGCGGTGCTGCTGGCCGTCGCGGTGGCCGCCGCCTGGCGGATCCTGCCCGAACCGGGCACCGGTGGAGAGGAGTTGGGTGCATGAAGGCGCGTCTGATCGTGCTGACCGTCGCCGTCCTGGTGCTGCTGGGCGGCTCGCTGGGGTACGTGCTGCACGCCCGTCAGCGGGACGGCGGCCACCAAGTCCTGGCCGCCGCGAGCACGTTCACCCTGGACGAGGCGGGCCTCTACTACCGCGACACCGCCACCGGGCGGGTCGGGCGGCGGGGCGGGCCGCCGGACGGGCCGTCCTGCGAGCGGTTCTACGCCTCGGGGGACCGCGCGCTCTGCCTGCGGGCGATGCCGGGGGTGCCGGCCCGGACCCAGGCGGTGGTGTACGACCGCCGGTTCTCCGAGCTGCAGACCGTGATCGTGCCGGGCATCCCGAACCGGGCCCGGGTCTCACCGTCGGGTCAGGTGCTCTCCTGGACCTCCTTCGCGGTGGGGGACTCGTACGCCGCCAGCGGCTTCTCCACCCGGACCTCGGTCCTGGACCTGCGCACCGGCTACCTGATCAAGTCGGTCGAGTCGATCCCGCTGACCGTGGACGGCGTCCGCTACCACGCGGCCGACGTGAACTACTGGGGCGTCAACTTCGCGACCGACGACAACCGCTTCTACGCCACCGTCTCCTCCGCCGGGAAGACCCACCTGGTCGAGGGCGACCTGCACGCCTGGTCGGCCCGGACGCTCCGGGAGAACGTCGAGTGCCCCTCGCTCTCGCCGGACGGCACCCGGATCGCCTTCAAGAAGAAGGTGTCCGCCGACCCGGTCGCGCCCTGGCGGCTGTACGTGCTGGAGCTGGACGGGATGAAGGAGCACGCGCTCGCGGAGACACGCAGCGTGGACGACCAGGCGGCCTGGCTGGACGGGGCGACGGTCGGGTACGCGCTGCCGGGCAAGGACGGCAAGGGCAGCGACGTCTGGGCGGTGCCGGCGGACGGGAGCGGCGAGCCGCGGCTGACGGTGCCGGGTGCCTCCTCGCCGGTGGCGGTGGCCGCCGCACCCCGCTGACCTGGGAGGACGGCCGTTCGGCCGAGTACTGAGACCGCGGCCGGGGTGGCCGAAATGTTATGGATCAATTCCCCCACCCCGGCTGCGGTTATCGTCGCGGCCCGGGGAGGCCGCCGTTTGGGGCACTCTTTGCCCTGGGCCGTGCCGCGATCATTGATTCCAAGGTCAACTAAGTGTTGAAGTGATGCATGGTCATGTGGGGCTGGTCACACTCCTTCGATCGGCAGGAGTGGGAGGGAAGGCCTCGGGGCATGCGCGCCGCGCACGGCCCCTTATGACAACGGATTCCGCAGCACTTCCGTCGTTGACTGCGCCCCTTTCGCCCGCTTCCATGGCCGCCGGGAGCGACCGAAACCACGAAGCACCGGCAGACCTGCCTGGAGGAGATATCCGCTCCCGCACCAGCACCACCCACGAAGCGCGTCCCCCAGCGCCGAGCCGATCGGAAGCCGCCATGACCGACATCCTCGACCCGCCGTCCGCCTCCACGGCGGTGGCCACCGATCAGAGCGCCGGCTCCCCCAAGAAGCTGGCCAGGTCGCTCGGTGTGGTCGGCGGCACGCTGCTCACGCTCTCCTGCGTGACCCCGGCCTCCTCGCTCTTCGTGATCGTCCCGGACCTGTTCAGCTCGCTCGGCACCTACACCGCGCTGGCGATCGGCATCGGCACCCTGCTCTGCATCGCGGTGGCGTTCTGCTACTCCGAGCTCGGCACCCTGATCCCCAGCGCGGGCGGCGAGTACGCGATGGTCGGCACCCTGGCGGGCCGCTTCGCGGGCTGGCTGGTCTTCATCCAGTCGCTGATCGTGGTGATGATCGTGCCCTCGCTGATCGCGATGGGCACCGCGGACTACCTCGAACCGATCATCCACATCGACCCCGCGATCGCGGGCGCCGCCGTGATGATCGCGGCCACCGTGGCCGGCCTGCTCGACCTGCGGGCCAACGCCTGGCTGACCGGCATCTTCCTGGTGCTGGAGGTGATCGCCTGTGCGGTGGTCTCCTTCCTCGGCTTCTCCAACAGCGAGCGCGGCCTCTCCAGCCTGACCCACGGTCAGGTGGTCACCGACGGCGCCACCAGCCCGGTCGGCCTCTCGCTGATCCTGGCCGCGATGGGCACCGCGCTCTTCGTCACCCAGGGCTTCTCCACCGCCATCTACCTCTCCGAGGAGCTGGAGAACCCGCGCCGCAACGTCGCCCGCACCGTGCTGTGGACCCTCGGCCTCTCCGCCGTGATCATCCTGGTGCCGGTCGTCGCCATCACCGTCGGCGCCCCGGACCTGGCGGCGCTGAGCGAGGGCAACGTCTCCGCCCTGGTGGACGGCTGGGCCGGCTCCTCGGTCGGCACCTTCGTCAGCCTCTGCATCGCGCTGGCCATCGTCAACGCCGGCATCGTGATGGTCATCCAGAACTCCCGGGTGCTCTTCGCCTCCGGCCGTGACCGCGCCTGGCCGCAGCCGGTGAACAACGCCTTCGGCACCCTCAACCGCTTCAGCGCCCCGTGGATCTCCACCCTCGCGGTCGGCCTGCCCGGCGCGGCGCTCTGCTTCGTCCCGCAGGACCTGCTGACCAACATCACCGGTGTCGCCGTCGCCGCGCTCTACCTGCTGGTCGCGGTGGCCGCGCTGTTCGCCCGCAAGGGCCAGCACAAGCACGTCCCGGCCTGGCGCCAGCCGCTCTGGCCCGCGCTGCCGGTGATCCTGATCCTGGTGCTCGGCTACGTGCTGACCCAGCTCGACGTCAAGGCGCTGCTCTGGACCGGCGGCATCACCGTCCTCGCCGCCCTCTACTGGCTGCTCTACCTCCGCCCCCGGCAGGAGACCCGCTGGGTGATCACCGTCCCCGAGGACGAGCAGGAGGCCGCGCGGGTCTGACGCGCGGCAGGACAGACGACAGCGGGAGGACCGTCCACCGGACGGTCCTCCCGCTGTTTCGTGCGCCCTACCACCCTTCAACCCATCCCCCTGAGTGTCACCAGAACGGGTACCTGCGGAAACGGGCCATCAGGGTGACGTTGGATCACCTGCTTGTCCGTTGGTAGGACCAATGCGGGGCGGGGTGATCTGCGCCATGGTCAATGTGCAACTAGTTGCATAGCAGGGGGTGCGCCCCTACCGTGCTGGCATGACCTCGTACCCGCACCTGCTGCGCCCGCTGGACCTGGGCTTCACCACCCTCCCGAACCGGGTGATCATGGGCTCGATGCACGTCGGCCTGGAGGAGGCCGAGCACGGCTTCGAGCGGATGGCGGAGTTCTACGCCACCCGGGCCCGGGCCGGCGTCGGCCTGATCGTCACCGGCGGCATCGCGCCGAACGAGGCCGGCCGCCCCTGGGACGGCGGGGCCAAGCTGACCACCGCCGAGGAGGCCGCCGAGCACCGCGTGATCACCGAGGCGGTGCACGGGGCCGGCGGCCGGATCGCCCTGCAGCTGCTGCACTTCGGCCGCTACGCCTACCACCCCGCCCTGGTCGCGCCGAGCGCCGTACAGGCCCCGATCAGCCCCTTCCCGCCCCGTGCGCTCACCGACGAGGAGGTCGAGCGGACCATCGAGGACTTCGCGGACGCGGCGGCCCTGGCGCAGTCGGCCGGGTACGACGGCGTGGAGATCATGGGGTCCGAGGGCTACCTGATCAACGAGTTCATCGCCTCCCACACCAACCACCGCGAGGACCGCTGGGGCGGCTCGTACGAGAACCGGATGCGCTTCCCGGTGGAGATCGTGCGGCGGGTGCGCGAGCGGGTCGGGCCGGAGTTCATCCTGATCTACCGGCTCTCCATGCTGGACCTGGTCCCCGGCGGCTCCACGCTGCCCGAGGTGGTGCAGCTGGCCAAGGCGGTCGAGGCGGCCGGGGCGACCATCATCAACACCGGCATCGGCTGGCACGAGGCCCGCATCCCGACCATCGCCACCTCGGTGCCGCGCGGCGCGTGGGCCTGGGTGACCAAGCAGCTGATGGGCGAGGTCTCCGTCCCGCTGGTGACCAGCAACCGGATCAACACCCCCGAGCTGGCCGAGCAGCTGCTCGCCGACGGGCACGCCGACCTGGTCTCGCTGGCCCGGCCGCTGCTGGCCGACCCGGAGTTCGTGGCCAAGGCCGCGGCCGGGGCGCCGGAGGCGATCAACACCTGCATCGGCTGCAACCAGGCCTGCCTGGACCACACCTTCAGCGGCCGGATCACCTCCTGCCTGGTCAACCCCCGGGCCTGCCACGAGACCGAGCTGGTGCTCGGTCCGACCCAGCGGAAGAAGCGGATCGGCGTCGTCGGGGCCGGCCCGGCCGGGCTCGGTTTCGCGGTCGCGGCCGCCGAGCGCGGCCACGCCGTCACCCTCTTCGACGCGGACGACCGGATCGGCGGGCAGCTCAACGTGGCGCGGCAGGTGCCCGGCAAGCAGGAGTTCGACGAGACCCTGCGGTACTTCCGCCACCAGCTGGCGGAGCGTCAGGTCGAGCTGCGGCTCGGCGAGTTGGCGAGTGCGGAGCAGCTGCTGGCCGAGGGCTACGACGAGCTGGTGCTCGCCACCGGCGTCACCCCGCGCACCCCCGACATCCCCGGCGTGGACCACCCGAGCGTGCTCGGCTACCTGGACGTGCTGCGCGGCGCCGCCGCCGTCGGCGAGCGGGTGGCCATCATCGGCGCGGGCGGCATCGGCTTCGACGTGGCCGAGTACCTGACGGACTCGGGGGCCGACTTCTACGCCAGCTGGGGCATCGACACCGAGCACCGGGAGCGCGGCGGGCTGCGCGCCCCGGAGAAGGAGCTGCCGCCCCGTCAGGTGCACCTGATCCAGCGCAAGGCCGGCAAGGTCGGCGCGGGCCTCGGCAAGACCACCGGCTGGATCCATCGGCAGGAGATCGCCAAGCGGGGCGTGGTGACCGTCTCCGGCGCCGAGTACCGGAAGATCGACGACGAGGGCCTGCACCTGGTGGTGGACGGCGAGGAGCGGGTGCTCGCGGTGGACACCGTGGTGCTCTGCGCGGGGCAGGAGCCGCGCCGCGAGCTCCACGACGCCCTGGTGGCGGGCGGCGCCTCGGTGCACCTGATCGGCGGTGCGGACGTGGCCGCCGAGCTGGACGCCAAGCGCGCGATCGACCAGGGCACCAGGCTGGCCGCCGCCCTCTAGGCCGCTCCGGCCGTACCGGCCGTACCGGTCGCAGGAGCCGTACCGACAGCTGATCCGAAGGCCCCCGGGATGCCCCGGGGGCCTTTCGCATGCCCGCGTCGTGGTTCGTCCTTCGGACCCACTCTTGACGTTTTGTTGAAGGCATCCTAGCTTGTCTTTCGTATCCCAGAACAATGCTTCCGCATCGTGGAAGTTGCTGGAGCCCGACGGACGCAGGAGTGAACCGATGCCTCGTATGACAGCCGCCGCAGCCGCAGTTGAGATCCTCAAGCTCGAGGGCGTCGAGGTCGCGTTCGGCGTGCCGGGCGCCGCGATCAACCCCTTCTACAAGGCGCTGAAGCTGGTCGGTGGCATCGGCCACACGCTGGCCCGCCACGTCGAGGGCGCCTCGCACATGGCCGAGGGCTACACCCGGGCCAAGGCCGGGAACATCGGTGTCTGCATCGGCACCTCCGGCCCGGCCGGCACCGACATGATCACCGGGCTCTACTCGGCCATCGCCGACTCGATCCCGATCCTGTGCATCACCGGCCAGGCGCCGGTCTCCAAGCTGCACAAGGAGGACTTCCAGGCGGTCGACATCGCCTCGATCGCCAAGCCGGTCACCAAGGCGGCCACCACCGTCCTGGAGGCGGCCCAGGTCCCCGGCGTCTTCCAGCAGGCCTTCCACCTGATGCGCTCCGGCCGTCCGGGCCCGGTCCTGATCGACCTGCCGATCGACGTCCAGCTGACCGAGATCGAGTTCGACCCCGAGACCTACCAGCCGCTCCCGGTCTACAAGCCGGCCGCCTCCAAGGCCCAGATCGAGAAGGCGCTCTCCTTCCTGCTGGCCTCCGAGCGCCCGCTGATCGTCGCGGGCGGCGGCGTCATCAACGCCGACGCCACCGAGCTTCTGGTCGAGTTCGCCGAGCTGACGGGCGTTCCGGTCATCTCCACCCTGATGGGCTGGGGCACCATCCCGGACGACCACGAGCTGGCCGCCGGCATGGTCGGCGTCCAGACCTCGCACCGCTACGGCAACGCGACCTTCCTGGAGTCGGACTTCGTCCTCGGCATCGGCAACCGCTGGGCCAACCGCCACACCGGCTACAACCTGGACGCCTACCGCGGTGACCGCAAGTTCGTCCACGTCGACATCGAGCCGACCCAGATCGGCAAGATCTTCCCGCCGGACTACGGTGTCGTCTCCGACGCCAAGGCCGCGCTGGAGCTCTTCATCGAGGTCGCCAAGGAGCTCAAGGCGGAGGGCAAGCTGCCCGACTTCACCGCCTGGGCCGCCTCCGCGCAGGAGCGCAAGGCCACCCTGCAGCGCCGCACCCACTTCGACAACGTGCCGATCAAGCCGCAGCGCGTCTACGAGGAGATGAACAAGGCCTTCGGCCCGGAGACCCGCTACGTCACCACCATCGGCCTCTCGCAGATCGCCGCCGCCCAGTTCCTGCACGTCTACAACAAGCGGAACTGGATCAACTGCGGCCAGGCCGGCCCGCTCGGCTGGACCATCCCGGCCGCGATCGGCGCCGCGGTCGCCGACCCGGAGACCCCGATCGTCGCGCTCTCCGGCGACTACGACTTCCAGTTCATGATCGAGGAGCTGGCGGTCGCCGCCCAGCACAAGGTCCCCTACGTCCACGTCCTGGTGAACAACGCCTACCTCGGCCTGATCCGCCAGGCCCAGGCCGGACTGGACATCAACTTCCAGGTCAACCTGGAGTTCGAGAACATCAACGCCCCCGAGCTCGGCGTCTACGGCGTCGACCACGTCAAGGTCGCCGAGGGCCTGGGCGTCAAGGCGATCCGGGTCACCGACCCGAACGAGCTGGGCGCAGCCTTCGAGGAGGCCAAGAAGCTGGCCGCCGAGTACCGCGTCCCGGTCGTCGTCGAGGCCATCCTGGAGCGCGTCACCAACATCTCGATGAGCAAGACCGTCGACATGTCGGACGTCACCGAGTTCGAGGAGCTCGCCACCGAGCCCGGCCACGCCCCGACCGCGATCAAGGCCCTCCAGGTCTGATCCACCATCAGCACACCGCTGCCCGGCACCGCCCACTACGGTGCCGGGCAGCGGTGCGTCTCAGGCCGGGTTGCCGGCGTGGGTGAGGGTCTCCCAGGCGGTGAAGAGGTTGTTGGTGCCCGCCGGGCGCTGACGTTCGGTCAGTAGCTGGGTGTTGGTCATGCCGTAGCCGAGGCGGTCGTGCAGGGCGTTGTAGCCGACCTCGGTGACCGGGCCGAGGGACTGCTCCAGGGTGCCGCCGCAGAGCCAGGACGGGACGGCGGTGCCCAGCTGGTACTTGGACTGCAGGCCCAGGGCGTGCCGCAGCCGGTCGGCCACCTCGGGGTAGAGGTCCTGGCCCTGGATCCGGGAGGTCTCCGCGACGTGCGAGATCGCCGAGAGGCCGTAGCCGGTGTGGGTGAGGTCGCGGCAGGTCTCCTGGGTGAGGCCGTCGACGAAGGTGGACTGGCCCTGCCAGTAGCCGACGATCTCGTCCCGGGTGTCCAGGCCGCTGCCGGGGACGGTGCGGGGGAGCGGGCCGTCGGAGGCGAGGTAGACGTAGGCGGGGACGCGGTTGCGGTACAGGGAGACGGCCTTGTCGTAGGCGGCGCGGTCGTTCAGGAAGACCGCGATGCCGATCGAGGCCTCGACCATGCTGAGCTCCCAGTTCCCGTTGGAGCGCGAGCCGTTCGCGACCTCGGGCAGGTAGACGGTGCGCAGCATGGTTCCGAAGCGGGTGACCCGGTCCGGGGCCCACTTGCCGTAGGTGTAGCGGACGATCTCGGCGGCCCGGGGCCAGACCGAGGCGGACCAGGCGGCCTGCAGCGGGGCGTTGCTGTTGGTGTGGTCGGTGATCGTGCCCGACCAGGCGTCCATGATCTGGATCGCCTTCTCGGCGTAGCGGGCGTCCCGGGTGAGGTACCACTCCAGGGCGAGGGTGTACGCCGCGATGGCGTCCTCCCGCTCGTCCGTGCAGCCGATGTTGGGGTTGGAGTAGGAGCCGCACTCGACCACCGCGCGCGGCTTGGGCGTGCGGCTCAGCGAGGCGTACTTGGAGGCGTGCATCTGGTCGTAGGCCGCCTTCCAGGGCTGGGCCCCGGCCTGGACCTTGGCCCGGACGAAGTCCAACTGCCCGGCGGAGACCAGGACTCCGGGGTGCGTGAAGGTGGCGGGGGCGGCGTGCGCGGCGGTGGAGGCGGCGGGGAGCAGGCCGAGGGCGGTGGCGAGCACGGCCGCCCCGGCGAGGGCGCGACGGAGCATGGCGGGGTCCTCTCGGTGCGTCAGGCGGGCAGCAGCCACTGCTGGTTGGCGGCGCCGAAGCAGTCCCAGATCTGCAGTCGGGTGCCGTTGGCGGAGCTGGGCCCGGTGGCGTCCAGGCAGCGGCCGGAGGCCGGGTTGACCAGGGTGGAGCCGGAGCCGGGCTGCCACTTCTGCGCGCCGGAGCCGTTGCAGTCCCAGAGCTGGAGCTTGCTGCCGTTGGCGGTGCCGGCGCTGGTGACGTCCAGGCACTTGCCGAGCGCCTGGAGCGAGCCGTCGGCGGCCACCGTCCAGTTCTGCGCGGCGGTGCCGTTGCAGTCGTAGAGCTGGATCGCGGTGCCGTTGGCGGTGGCCGCCGCCGCAACGTCCACGCACTTGCCGCCGTAGCCGGTGATCCGGCCGGTCGGGCGGGGCGAACTCCCGCCGCCGGTCACGCCGTTGAAGGTGCGGGCGAACTGGTACGGGCTCTGCGAGGTGCCGCTGCAGGAGTCCGACAGGGTGCCGTTGCTGGCGCAGGCCTTGTCCCGGCCGAGGGCCCAGAAGGCGAGCAGCTGGATGCCGCGGGCCCGGGCGAAGTCGGTGAGGGTGGTGGCGTTGGCGGTGGTGAAGACCTCGGCCTGGGTGTCGTTGACCCCGATCATCGGGGTGTTGCCCTCCATCGCCCAGAGCTGCTGGGAGGTCTTGCCGGTCCAGATCGAGCCGAGCTGGCCGTGCAGCGCGGTGGCGGCGTCGGTGGCGGCCTTGCCCATGTCCATGGCCGGGCCGTAGTCCATGGTCATGATGTTGACCACGCCGACGTTCAGCCCGCGGCTCTTGGCGTTGTTCAGCAGGCTGATCGAATTGCCCTCCAGGCCGGTCGGGTTGACCGGGAGGGTGTAGTGCACGGCGAGGCTGCGCCCGGCCGCCGCGTACTCCTGCTGGAGCTGGGCCAGTGCCTGGTTGCGCCGGTCGTTGGCGGTGGTGTCGTTGAGGGCGCCGCCCTCGATGTCGAGGTCGATCTTGGTCAGGTTGAGGGTGTCCACCACCCGCTTGTACTGGGCCTTGAGCGAGCTGACGGAGGTGCAGGCCTGGCCGAGCTCGGTGCCCGCCGCGCCGCCGAAGGAGGCGATCACGTCGCCGCCGGCGGCCCGCAACGAGTTCACCGCCGAGGTCCAACCGGCGTCCCCGATCGGGGTGTTGCCGTTGAAGGTGGCGTTGCAGCTGCCGTCGCTGATCACGAAGGCCAGGGTGAAGTACTTGAGCCCGGTGGCGTTGCGGGCGTCGGCCAGGGCGTTGGGCGACTTCCAGGTCTCCACGTACGGGGCGGCGTACTGGGCCGGGAAGCCCGGGCCGGGGTTGGCGGCGGCGTGGGCGGTGCCGGGCAGGGCGCCGAGGGCGGTGGCCAGCACCGCCCCTGCGACGAGGGCGCGACGAAGCATGGGGGACTCCAGGGGACGTGTGGGGGGAGCGCTCTCCGGAGAGCAGCACGGAGTCAACTGGAGTAGACCACGGAGCGTCAAGAGGTCTGGAAGGAAAGGCAACAGATCGGAAGCCGAAGAGTCCGCTTGACCTGCATCGTCCACACCATTCACGAGTTGACGGTAAATCAGGCATTGGTCTAGGCCTTGACGCCCTGCTGCGTACAGGAGTTGAATCTGCGGCCATCCCCCCACCCCCGAGGAGTCCCCCATGCTCCGAACCAGTCGCGCCGCCACGGCGCTGCTCTCCGGCGTGCTCGCGGCCGGCGGTCTGCTGGCCGCCGCACCCACCGCCTCCGCCGCTGGAGAGACCGTGTCGGCCTGGCTCACCACCACCGACGACGCGGGCGGCCGGCACGTCACCCGCGGCCTGCAGCCGCAGGCCGCCACCGCCTTCGCGGCCGGCTCCGGCGCCGGTCAGCAGATCACCGTGGACGAGTCGGTCCGGTACCAGCAGTTCACCGGTGGCGGCGCCTCGTTCACCGACACCGCCGCCTGGCTGCTGAACAGCAGCGGCGTCCCCGCGGCCACTCGGGACGCCACCATGCGCAAGCTGTTCTCGCCCACCGAGGGCATCGGGCTGTCGATGATCCGCAACCCGATGGGCGCCTCCGACCTGGCGCGCTACGGCTACACCTACGACGACCGCCCGGCGGGGCAGACCGACCCGGGCCTCGCCAACTTCTCCGTCGCCCACGACCTGGTGGACGTGCTGCCGCTGACGAAGCAGGCCAAGCAGCTCAACCCCGCGCTCACCACGATGGCCAGCCCGTGGACCGCGCCCGCCTGGATGAAGGACAGCGGCTCGCTGAACGGCGGCTGGCTGAAGGCCGAGCACTACGGCTCCTACGCCCAGTACTTCGTGAAGTACGTGCAGGCGTACCAGGCCCAGGGCGTCCCGGTGGACTACCTCACCGTGCAGAACGAGCCGACCTGCTGCGGCGGTTACCCCTCGATGAGCTGGAACGGCTCCGGCCTCGCCTACTTCACCAAGAACAACCTGCTGCCCGCCCTGGCCGGAGCCGGGCTGAGCAGCAAGGTGCTGGCGCTGGACTGGAACTGGGACCAGTACGCCGGTTACGGCGCACCCGTGGTGGACGACCCGGCGATCCGCAACCACCCCAACTTCGGCGGCATCGCCTGGCACGGCTACGGCGGCGACGTCGCGACCCAGACCGCGGTGCACGACCAGTACCCGGGGGTGGACGCCTTCGGCACCGAGCACTCCGGCGGCACCTGGATCGCCGACCAGCAGCGCGAGGACATGCGCAACATCATCGACTACACCCGGAACTGGGGTAAGTCGGTGGTCAAGTGGAGCCTCGCGGTGGACCAGAACGGCGGCCCGCACTTCGGCGGCTGCGGCACCTGCACCGGGCTGGTCACGGTGCAGAACGGCGGCTCGCGGGCCGGGCAGGTGGACTACACGGTGGAGTACTACACCATGGGCCACCTGACCAAGTTCGTGAAGCCGGGCGCCTACCGGATCGCCTCCACCGCCAACTCGGCCGTGCCGAACGTGGCGTGGCGCAATCCCGACGGCTCCAAGGCGCTGATCGCGTACAACGACAGCGGCACCGCGCAGACCGTCCGGGTCAACTGGGGCGGCCAGAGCTTCGGGTACCAGCTCCCGGCGAAGACCTCGGCCACCTTCACCTGGGCCGGCACGCCGGGCGGCGGTGGCGGGCGCACCGGTCAGGTGACCGGCCTGGCCGGGAAGTGCCTGGACGTGGCGGCGGCCGGCACCGCCAACGGCACCGCCGTGCAGCTCTACGACTGCAACTCCACCGCCGCGCAGAGCTGGACGGTCGCCACCGACGGAACGGTCCGGGCGCTGGGCAAGTGCCTGGACGTGAACGGGGCTTCGAGCGCGGACGGCACCAAGGTGCAGCTCTGGGACTGCAACGGCTCGGACGCCCAGCGCTGGACGCCGACCGGGGACGGCACCCTGCGGGCGCTCGGCAAGTGCCTGGACGTGACCGGCAACACCTCCGTCAACGGGACGCCGGTCCAGCTCTGGACCTGTTTCGCGGGGGCCAACCAGCGCTGGACGCTGCCGGCCTGAGGCACGGCGGGTGCGACGGGTGGGGCCAACTGTCAAGTGATGCAGTGCTCTTGACTTTTGAGTCATGTGCACGCCAAGTTGGTCCCACCCCCACACTCGAGAGGCAGTTCTCATGAAGAAGCCGCTCCTCGGCGCCGCCTGCGCGCTCGTGCTCGCCGGCGCTCCGGTCCTGGCCGCCACCCCGGCCTCGGCCGCCCCCTCCGCTCCGCTCGCGGCCGTGGACTTCGCGGGCACCGTGGCGCTCAGCAACTGTTCCGGCTCGCTGGTGCGCCTGCCCAACTCCCAGGCGGGCGACCCGGCCCTGATCCTCTCCAACGGCCACTGCCTGGACACCGGCATGCCGACCGCGGGCCAGGTGCTGGTGAACCGCTCCTCCAGCCGCACCTTCTCGCTGCTCAACTCGGCCGGCACCAAGGTCGCCACGCTGCGCGCCAGCAAGATGGTCTACGGCACCATGACCGACACCGACGTGTCGATCTACCAGCTGAACACCACCTACGCCGCCATCAAGAGCTCGTACAACATCAGCCCGCTCACCGTCTCGGCGAGCCACCCGACCGCGGGCACCGCGATCAAGGTGGTCTCCGGCTACTGGAAGCGGATCTACTCCTGCAACGTCGACGGCTTCGTCTACCGTCTGAAGGAGGGGAGTTGGACCTTCAAGGACTCGGTCCGCTACACCTCCAGCTGCAACACCATCGGCGGCACCTCCGGCTCCCCGGTGGTGGACGCCAACACCGGCCAGGTGGTCGCGGTCAACAACACCGGGAACGAGGACGGCCAGCGTTGCACGGTGAACAACCCGTGCGAGGTCGACCAGGCCGGCAACGTCACGGTCCGCCAGGGCATCAACTACGCCCAGCAGACCTACCTGATCCCCGGCTGCTTCGGCCCGGGCAACGTGCTCAACCTCTCGCTCGCCGGCTGCGCCCTGCCCAAGCCCTGACCGACCCTCCTCCAGCGGCCGTCTCCTGGCCGACGGCGTGGCCCCGCTGCCCGGGGCCACGCCGTCAGGCGTTCCGCCGCACCCGCAACGCCCAGAGCACCAAGGGAAGTTGGGCGGGCACCCGGGCGAGCGCGGCGCCCCGCAGCGCGGCCGGGCGGTGCCGCCAGTCGTACGCCATCTTGACGTTGGCGGGCAGCACGGCGACGAACAGCCCGGCCGCGGCCAGCGCCCCCGCCCGCCTGGTCCTGGGCAGCGCCACCGCCGCGCCGACCGCCAGCTCGGCCACCCCGCTGACCTGGGTCCAGAGCCGGGGGCCGCCCGGCAGCGAGCGCGGCACGATGGCGTCGAACTGGCGCGGCACCACGAAATGGGCGACGCCGGCCCCGAGCAGCAGGCCGCTCAGCAGCTTGGCGGAACGCGTGGACGACACGTGGCCTCCCGGGCCGGGCGGGCGGCACCGGAACGGCGCCGCGACTGTTACCGGAGAGTAGCCGCCGGATCCGCCGGGCGGAAGACGCCGCCCGCCGCAGGGCCGGACGGACTGTTACAGAGCCTCGCGGTGGCTGTTACACGACCGGCCGACCACCGTGAGGTGCGGTTCCTAACGTCTGCCGTACCAACTCCCGGCCACCGGGCCGGGGGTGGCGAGCAATCGGGAGGAACCCCCATGGCAGGCACCACGAACATCCGCCGCGCGCTGCGCTTCGCCCTGGTCTCCGCAGGCGTCGCCGGTGCGGTGGCCCTCTCCGGCGCGGCCGCCCACGCCGACGGCAGCACCCCGGCCCCGCAGCCCTCGGCGTCCGTCTCCTCGCCGGCCGCGAAGCCCACCGCCGTCCCCAGCTCCCCGGGCCCGGCCGTCGAGAAGCCCACCGCCTCCGCGAGCCTGCCGGCCGGCAAGGGCAGCGCCGACCCGCAGGTCAAGGTGGTCCCCAAGGGCGGCGCCCAGACCGGTGAGGGCGAGAGCAAGGACTCCACCGCCACCCTGGTCCTCGGCTCCGGCCTGGCCGCCGCCGGTGCGGCCGGCATCGGCTTCGCGGTGCTGCGTCGCCGTGCCGGCGCCCGGGGCTAAGGCGTGAGCGCCGGATCACGCCGGGCGGCGCGCGACCGGGCGCGCGGCCCGCAGACGCCCGCCGACGCGGCGGAGCCGCACGAGGACCGGGCCGACGTGATCCGGCAGCCGCGGCACCGCCGTCGCCGCCGCCCGCGCTGGGCACCGGCCGCGGTGGCGGGGGCGCTGGCGCTGGGCGCCGGTGCGGTCCTGATCGGTGGCTGTTCGGCCGAGCGGCCACCGGTGCGGATCGCGGCCGCCGGGCAGTCGGTCCAGTCCGGGCAGTCGGTCCAGTCCGGACCGGCGGGCGGGGGAGCGGCGCAGTCCGCCACCACCCCGACGAAGCGTCAGGACGCGGCGGCACAGGGCGCGGTGGCTCCGCCCAACAGGCTGGTGATCCCCCGGATCGGGGTGGACGCGCCCGTCGGGGCGACCGGCCTGAACCCGGACGGCACGGTCGAGGTGCCGCCGATGGACCGCCCCGAGCAGGTCGGCTGGTACCGCAACGGACCGGCCCCGGGCCAGACCGGCCCGGCCGTGCTGCTCGGTCACCTGGACACCCGCAAGGGTCCGGCGGTCTTCCACCGGCTGCCGCAGCTCGCCCCGGGCGACCGGATCGAGCTGCGCCGGGAGGACGGCAGCACCGTCGCGTTCCGGGTGCGCGAGCTGAAGCAGTACCCGAAGGACGGGTTCCCGACCGAGCTGGTCTACGGGAACACCAGCACCGCGCAGCTCAGGCTGATCACCTGTGGCGGTGCGCTCGGCGGCGACGGGCACTACAAGGACAACATCATCGTGCTCGCCGACCTCCAGGCCTGACCCGTCCGCACCTCCGCACCGTCGGCACGTCCGCGCCGTCCGTCCGACCTGGGCGGACGGTGCGGACGCGCCGTCGGGCAGACTTGACCACCGATCACCGATCACCGACCGCACCGGAAGGCGACCAGCACCGTGAGCCGATGGCCCCGCCGTACCGCCCCGGGCTGGGGCGCCGTCCTGCTCGTGGTGGTCGCCGCGCTCTCCGGCTGCGGTGGCGCCGGGCAGCTGCACGACGCCGGCCCGGCCCGCGCGGTGGCGCTGCACCCCGTCTCCGAACCGCTCTGGCCCGAGGACGTGGCCTCCGCCGAGCCCTCTCCCTCGCCCTCCGGCTCGCGGCCGCCGCTCTCCCCGGTGCCCGGGATCACGGTCGCGAACGAGGACCTCCGCTCCGTCGACCTGCGCGCGCTGCTGACCAAGGACCCCGAGCTGCGGCCGGAGGAGAGCAAGGCCCTGACGGGCTGTCAGGGCTGCGCCGTCCGCCCCGCCCAGCTCCGCGACCTGAACGGGGACGGCCGCCCGGAGCTGCTCACCGCCGTGCAGTTCGGCTCGGGCTCCGGCTCCTCCTACCTCCACGTCTACGAGCTGCGCGGCGGCCGCCTCTACCCGGTGCTCACCCAGCAGGTGGAGAGCGGCTTCACGGCCGAGACCGTCGGGCCGAAGCTGGTGGTGCGCGAGCCCGACCGCACCAGGACCACCTACGCCTGGGACGAGGACCGGCTGCTGGTGGAGGACCGGCAGATCACCGGCCCCGGGGCCGACGGCGCGTACTGCGATCCGACCGCGGCGCCCACCGCCAAGATCGAGAAGGGCTCCGAGCCGAAGGTCTCGACGGCCCCCACCCCGGCCCCGCAGAAGCCCGCGCCCAAGCCGGTGCTCCCCAGCCCCGTCCCGTCCAGGTCGGCCGCGTGAGCGGCCCCGCACCCCGGAGCGTCCCCGTGCCCGAGACCGCCCCCGCCGCCCCGCGCATCCTGCTGGTGGAGGACGACGAGGTGATCCGCGAGGCCACCCGGATGGCGCTGGAGCGCTACGGCTTCCCGGTGGACACCGCCGTGGACGGATTGGACGGCCTGGAGCGGTTCCGCGCGCGGCGGCCCGACCTGCTGCTGCTCGACGTGATGCTGCCGCTGCTCGACGGGGTCGGCCTGTGCCGCCGGATCCGCGAGGAGAGCCAGCTGCCGATCCTGATGATGTCGGCCCGCACCGAGCCGATCGACGTCATCTCCGGGCTGGAGGCGGGCGCCGACGACTACATCACCAAGCCCTTCGAGAGCGCCGTGCTGGTGGCCCGGATCCGCACCGTGCTGCGCCGCACCAGGGCGGTCGCCGAACCGGTGCCCGCCGCCGGGCCGCCGCCCGAGCCGGAGCCGTCGCGCGCGGTGCGGGTGATCGACGACCTGGAGCTGGACACCGAGGCGATGGAGGTCCGGGTGGCGGGCCGTCAGGTGCCGCTCACCCCGACCGAGTTGCGGCTGCTGCTGGAGTTCACCGCCGCGCCGGGCGTGGTGCTGGAGCGCCAGACCCTGCTGGAGCGGGTCTGGGACTACTCCTGGGACGCCGACAGCCGGGTGGTCGACGTGCACGTGCAGCGGCTGCGCGCCAAGATCGGCGCGGGCCGGATCGAGACCATCCGTGGCTTCGGCTACAAGCTGCGGCGGTCCGGGTGAACCTGCGCGGTCAGATCGCCGCGACCGTCGCCCTGGTCTCCGTGCTGGTCGCCATCACGGTCGGCCTGCTGGTGCACCGGGCCTCCGTCGCGCAGCACACCGGGCAGGCCAGGAAGGCCGCCGAGAACGCGCTGGAGTCGGTGCTCGACGGCTACGCGCGCGGCGGCGACCTCGGCCTCGCCTGGGGCGCGTCGACCAGCGACCCCGCCCTCCCCGAGGAGCTGCGCCGGCTGGCCGAGCGCGGCCGGCACGGCTCGGTGCTCGGCGCCGGGCCGAACGGCACCGTGATGTGGGCGGCCGCCCCGCTCGGCCTCGGCCCCGGCACCGGCAACGACGGCGCGGCGGCGCAGGTGCTCTCGGTCCGGATCGACTACGCCGACGACGAGCGGGCCATCGCCCAGCTCGACCGCTCCATCCAGGTCTCGGCCGCGCTCTCGGTGGCCGTCACCGTGCTGGCCGGGGTCTTCGCCGCCGACCGGATCAGCGGACGGCTGCGCACCGCCGCCCGCACCGCCCGCACCATCGCCAAGGGCGACCTGACGGCCCGGATCGGACCGATCGGCGGCCCCCGCGACGAGGTGACCGAACTCGCCTCGGCGGTGGACTCGATGGCGGGCGTGCTCAGCAGCAAGCTGGCCAACGAACAGCGCTTCACCGCCGACGTGGCGCACGAGCTGCGGACCCCGCTGACCGGGCTGCTCACGGCGGCGGAGCTGCTGCCGCCGGGGCGGCCGACCGAGCTGGTGCAGGACCGGGTGCGGGTGCTGCGCAGCCTGACCGAGGACCTGCTGGAGGTCTCCCGGCTGGACGCGGGGGCCGACCGGCCGGAGCTGACGGCCGTTCAGCTCGGCCCGGTGGCCGCCCGGGTGGTGGCGGCCGCGACGGCCCCCACCGAGCTGCGGATCGAGTCCGACGCGCTGGTCACCACCGATGTCCGCCGGCTCGACCGGGTACTCTCCAACCTGGTGGCCAATGCCCACCGGCACGGCCGCGGCCCGGTCCTGGTCCGGGTCGAGGGCCCGGTGCTGACGGTCCGTGACCACGGCCCCGGCTACCCGGAGGACATCCTCACCGAGGGGCCGCAGCGCTTCCGCACCGGCGCCCGTGAACGCGGCCACGGCCACGGGCTCGGCCTCACCATCGCCCAGGGCCACGCCGAGGCCCTCGGCATCGCGCTGACGCTGGCCAACCACCCGGAGGGCGGTGCCCTCGCGGAGCTGCGGCTGCCGTCGGCCGAGGGCTGAGCGGGCTCGGTTCCTGAGGGGGCTCAGTTGGTGACCGAGTAGGCGATCCGGCGGGCGGCGTGGAGGGGCGTCAGCTCGGTGGTGTCGATCACTTCGGCCTCGGCGTGCAGCCAGCCCGCGGCCGCCTCGGCGTACGGCTCCAGGTGACGCAGGCGGAACGGGGACGGGCCGGGGCCGAGCACGCGGTCGTTCTCGATCCGGGCGCGCAGGGTGTCCTGGTCGGCGTGGAGCACGAAGTGCCGTACCGGGATGGAGTGTTCGGCGAGGCCCGCGCTGATCTCCCGCCAGTACTGCTCCACCAGCACGGTCATCGGCACCACCAGCGTGCCCCCGGTGTACTCCAGCACCCGCCGCGCGGTCTCCACCACCAGGGGTCGCCACGGCGGCCAGTGCTGGAAGTTGTCGGTCGCGGGCAGGCCGGGGGAGATGTCCATCAAGGTCTCGCCGACCTTCTCGGCGTCGAACACCCGGGAGTCGGGTACCAGTTCCTGCACCAGCGGCGCGGTGGTGCTCTTGCCCGCCCCGTGCGTTCCGTTCAGCCATACGATCATCGCCCCACGCTAGCCCGGCGCACCCTGCGCGCGGGTCTTTTCGAAGCAGTGAATCGGTGCTTCAATCCTTGGCATGGCCTACCGTCGCACCCCCGCCGTCCAAGCCCGCCTCGACGCCCAGCGGGAGACGGTGCTGGCCGCGGCCGTGGCGCTGCTGGCCGAGCGGGGGTACGCGGGCTGCTCGATGGCGGCGGTGGCGGAGCGGGCCGGGATCGCGACCGGGTCGATGTACCGGCACTTCGCCGGGAAGGCCGAGCTGTCGGTGGAGCTGTTCCGCACGGTGGTGACCGGTGAGCTCGCGGCCGTGGAGGCGGCGGTGGGCAAGGCGGCCGCCGACGGGGCCGGGCCGCACCGGCTGGTCGCCGCCGTGGTGGAGACCTTCGCCGCCCGTGCGCTGGCCGCACCCCGGCTGGCCTACGCGCTGCTCGCCGAGCCGGCCGACCAGGTGGTGGACGCCGAGCGGCTGGTGTTCCGCCGGGCCTTCCGCGACCTGATGGCCGTTCAGATAGCCCCGGCCGTCGCCGACGGCCGGCTGCCCGAGCAGGACGCCGAGCTGACCGCCGCCGCGCTGGTCGGTGCGATCGGCGAGGCCCTGGTCGGCCCGCTCGCCGCGGGCCTGGGCCGGGACGACGTGATCCCGGCGCTCATCTCCTTCACCCGACGCGCCCTTGGGGGGCAGCACGATGCCTGACACGCACGAGGTCACCAACCAGGTGCCCGACCTGTACGGCCACGACGTGGCCGCCGACCCGACCCTGCTGGCCGCCCTGCACCGGGCCGGGGCCGGCTGGGCCGAGGAGCAGCTGCACGCCCTCGGCCGGCTGGCGGGCACCGAACGGGCCGCCGAGTGGGGCCGGTTGGCCAACGAGTACGAGCCGGTGCTGCGCACCCACGACCGCTACGGTCACCGGATCGACGAGGTGGAGTTCCACCCCGCCTGGCACGAGCTGATGACCGTCGCGGTGGAGCACGGCCTGCACGCCGCCCCCTGGCGGGACGGGCGCCGCGGCGCGCACACCGCCCGGGCGGCCAAGTTCTACGTCTGGGGCCAGGTCGAGGCCGGGCACAGCTGCCCGATCTCGATGACCTACGCCTCGGTGCCCGCGCTGCGGGCCACCCCGGCGCTGGCCGAGCAGTACGAACCCCTGCTGGCCGCCCGCTCCTACGACTTCGGGCTGCGCGAGCCGCACGGCAAGAGCGGCCTGATCGCCGGCATGTCGATGACCGAGAAGCAGGGCGGCTCGGACGTCCGGGCCAACACCACCACCGCCGAGCCGCAGGCCGACGGCACCTACCGGATCACCGGCCACAAGTGGTTCACCTCCGCCCCGATGTCCGACCTTTTCCTGACGCTGGCCCAGGCCCCGGGCGGGCTCAGCTGCTTCGTGCTGCCCCGGGTACTGCCGGACGGCGAGCGGAACCGGCTGCGGATCCAGCGGCTCAAGGACAAGCTGGGCAACCGCTCCAACGCCTCCGCCGAGCTGGAGTACGACGGCGCGGTCGGCTGGCTGGTCGGCGAGGAGGGCCGGGGCGTGCCCACCATCATCGAGATGGTGAACATGACCCGGCTGGACTGCACCCTGGGCGCCGCCTCCGGGATGCGGCTCGGCGCCGTCCGGGCACTCCACCACACCACCCACCGCCGGGCGTTCGGCGCCGCGCTGGTCGACCAGCCGCTGATGCGCAACGTGCTGGCCGACCTGGTGGTGGAGTCCGAGGCCGCCACCGCCGTCGCCCTGCGGCTGGCCGAGGCCACCGACCGGGCGCTGGCGGGGGACCAGCAGGAGGCGCTGGTGCGGCGGTTGGGGCTGGCTGCGGCCAAGTACTGGGTCTGCAAGCGCGGTCCGATGCACGCCGCCGAGGCGCTGGAGTGCTTCGGCGGCAACGGCTACGCCGAGGAGTCCGGCATGCCGCGGCTCTACCGGGAGGCCCCACTGGTCTCCATCTGGGAGGGCTCGGGGAACGTGGCCGCGCTGGACGCGCTGCGCGCGATGGCCCGGCGCCCGGAGACGGTGGAGGCGCTGCTCGGCGAGCTGGACGCGGCCGCCGGGGCGGACCGGCGGCTGGACGCGGCGGTGGCCGCCCTGCGCAAGCAGCTCGGCGAGACCTCCGAACTCGAGTACCGCACGCGCCGGTTGGTGGAGTCGATCGCGCTGGCCTTCCAGGGCTCGCTGCTGGTCCGGTACGGCGACCCGGCGGTGGCCGACGCGTTCTGTGCTTCCCGGCTGGGCGGCGAGCACGGCGGCGCCTTCGGCACCCTGCCGACCGGTGTGGACACGGCTGCCGTGCTGGCCCGGGCCGCGGCCCTGCCCGCATGAGCGAGACCGAGGAGGTCCGGGCGTTCTGGCGGGGTCTGGGCCTGCCGGGCCTCGTCGACGTGCACACGCACTTCATGCCGGAGCGGGTGCTGGCCAAGGTGTGGGCCTACTTCGACCAGGTCGGTCCGCTGACCGGGCGGCCGTGGCCCATCACCTACCGCGAGGAGGAGGACCAACGGGTCGCCCGGCTGCGGGAGTTCGGGGTGCGCGCGTTCACCTCGATGCTCTACCCGCACAAGCCGGGGATGGCCGCCTGGCTGAACTCCTGGTCGGCGGAGTTCGCCGCCCGCACCCCGGACTGCCTGCACACCGCCACCTGCTACCCCGAGCCGGAGGCGGCCGAGTACGTGGCGAAGGCCCTGGCCGACGGCGCCCGGGTCTTCAAGTGCCACGTCCAGGTGGGCGACTACGACCCCACCGACCCGCTGCTCGACCCGGTCTGGGGTCAACTGGCCGAGGCCGGCGTGCCGGTGGTGACGCACTGCGGCTCCGGCCCGACGCCGGGCAAGCACACCGGGCCCGGTCCGATCGCCGAGGTGCTGGCCAGGCACCCCGGCCTGCGGCTGGTGGTCGCCCACCTGGGCCTGCCGGAGTACCGGGAGTTCCTGGAGCTGGCCGAGAGCCACCCCGGGGTGCACCTGGACACCACCATGGCCTTCACCGAGTTCAGCGAGGAACTCGCGCCCTTCCCCCGGGACTTGCTGCCCCGGCTGGCCGACCTGGGCGACCGGGTGCTGCTCGGCAGCGACTTCCCGAACATCCCCTACCCGTACCTCGCCCAGCTCCGCGCCCTCGCGGACCTCGGGCTGGGCGACGACTGGCTCCGGGCGGTCTGCCACGACAACGGCGCCCGCCTGTTCGGCCTGCCGCCGGGGGTTCGGAGCTGACCGCGGTGGGGCGCGGCGGCGTCACGCGTCGCTCCGCCCCACCAGGCGGATCTCCGGCTCCCGGCCCACCGTCCGCATCAGCCCGGTCCTCGGGTGCCACGAGACGGAGAGGTCGGAGCCCCACTCCAGGGCGTGGCGCCTGCGTCGGAGGCGGTCGACCCGCCCGGGCTCGGCGAAGGCGCCGGGCGTGACGCGCAGGTGGGTGATCCCCTCGACCACCACCGTCAGCAGGTCCCAGCCCTCCCGGCGCCCGCCGCCGTCCTGGGGCGGGAGGGCGAACTGGAGCACGGCCGTGCCCGGTTGGCGGTGCAGCCGGATCCCCTCGAAGTCGGCCGTCAGCAGCCGCAGCGCGGCCGCCGGCGGCAGGGTGGGGAGGTCGAAGGCCGTCGGCCAGGGCCGTCGGCTCAGTTCCAGGGCCAGCCGCCGGCCCCAGGCCCCGGCCGGGCCCGTGCCGCTGTTCACGTGGAGCACGTTGGCGAACCAGTTCACCAGGGAGTCACCACCGAGCTCCACCCATCGGTGGATCAGAGCCCGGAAGCCCTTCCCGCCCAGCCGGCCGGCCGCCAGGGCATCCGTCCCCGCACCCTGGAAGACCCGACAGACGTCGAGGACCGCACGCTGGTCGTTCCGGTCGGTGCAGGCACCTAGCGAGGCCTTCGCCAGTGCCTGTCGCACCAGTGCGGCCGCGAGGTGGGAGCTCCGGTCCGGGGGCAGCGGCCACCGCTCGGTCCGGTCGGTCCGGCGGCGCCGCCGTTCGCGCCGCCCCTCGGGGACCGGCGGGTGCAGCAGGGCGGCGGCGAGACCCTCCTCGCTGTCGTGCCAGTACCAGTCGCCGTTGCGGAACTCGGACCGCTCCGCGACCAGGCGGCCGTGACCGCCCGTCAGGACCTCGGTGCGGCCCTCGTCGGTGGACCAGCCGAGCTCGCCCGACGAGCCGCGGCCCCCCTCGAAGGCGGACTCCGTGACTCCGGTCAGGCGGACGGCCATCCTGGCGGGCTGGCGCACGGGCCCGTTGACGGCGTAGCGGCGCGGCAGTACCAGGCCGAGGGACGCGTCGACCCCGCCGGGAACGGACTCCAGGGACAGGCCGGTGAACCGGGCGGCCGCCGGGTCGTACGGCGCGAGGGCCGCGCGGCCGAGCGCCTGGACCGCAGGGGGCTGGAGCTCCCCGTCCCAGCCCCGCTCGGGGACGGTCGGATCGACGGCCGGAGCGGGCGCGAGCAGGCCCGCCGCGTCCGGGAGTTCCGACGCCCAGGCGTGCTGGTCGCCGTCGAATCCCGCCATCCGGCGCAGCGTCCTGCGGGCGAGCCACTCCCCGGCCGGGGCCGGCCGGGTGGCCGCGGCGGTGAAGAACAGGCGGGTGTGGTCCCCTCCGTGCGGATGCCAGGGGCTGGTCTCACGGCGGATCGACTGCCGGTCGAGCGTCCGGGCGTCGACGGCAGCGTCGGCGATCCGGGCGAACGAGCGGTCGAGCAGCTCGGCCAAGGCGCGCAGTGCGGACGGCGGCACGATCCCCCCAGGGTCCGGGACTTCCTCGCAGCGGTCACCGGCCGCTCCGTACACAAGGCGGCCGGAAGGTCCCCTGCCCCGGCCCGGCCCTGCCGAAGCCGACCGGGGTCCGCACGGTGTGCCGCCCGGACCGGGCCGGGGGTGTGGCGACACCCTCGGCCCGGTCCGGCCCGGACGGTCCGTCAGACCGCTTCTAGGGACCGAGCTGCCCGGCCAGGGCGAGCGCGTCCAACAGCCCCGGGTGCAGCAGGGGATGCGCGGCCAGCAGGCCGTCCGCATCCGGGGTCCAGCGCTTTCCCTCGGTGTCCGTCACCAGGGCGCCCGCCTCGCGGGCGATCAGGGCTCCGGGCAGCAGGCCGACCGGATCCGGGCCGTACTCCCAGAAGCCGTTCAGCTGGCCCGAGCCGACCTGGGCCAGCTGGAGGGCCACCGGGCCGAGGTCGCACACGGCCAGCACCCGGGCCGCGACGGCGGTCAGCGACTCCCCGGCCCGGCGCAGCTCCTCCCGGCCGGCCGCCGGTGGCCGGCCGGTGCCGATCACGCAGGTGTCCGGATCCCGTTCGGGCGGGGCGATCGCCCGGCCGTTGAGGCGTGCGCCGCCGCCGAGTTCGGCGGTGTAGGTGGCGCGCAGGGACGGGGCGTGCACCACCGCGAGCACCGGCTCGCCGTCCCGCAGCAGGGTGGCGGTGACGGCCCAGTGCGGCAGCGCGTTCAGGTACTGCGCGGCCCCGTCGGTGGTGTCGCAGGACCACCACTCGCCGTCCTCGGGCACGGCGGTGGCGGACTCCCCGTCCAGCCAGCCGGCCCCGGGGCGCAGCGCTCCGAGGCGCTCCCGCAGCTGCGCCGTGGCGGGCTCCTCCACCCACGCGAGGGCGGCCAGGGCCTCGGCCGTCGTCCGGCCCGGCCAGGGCCGGGCCGACTGGCGTTCCGTCAGGAACTCACCGACCGCCCGCACCGCGGCGGCCACTGCGGGTATAGAACACTCCTTCATGCCTTGCGCTCCCTCCGGTCACGGTCACTGCACAGAGAGGTACCGTGATCGAGCGGAACGCGAACCCGCAGATGTGAAGCCGAGTGCGAACGGATCAGGCGCCGGTGGTGGAGCCGGGGCGGATCACCATCAGCACGGTGACCACCGCCCAGAGGAGGTTGAAGAGGCCGGCGGTCATCGGGAGCAGGCGCAGGCCCTTGACGGCGCGGTCCTGCTCGGCCTGGTCCTGCGGCGCGTCGAGGGCGTCGACGGTGGCCTGCTGGCCGGGCACCACGAAGAGCAGCATCAGGGCCGCGGCCAGGCCGGTGAGCACCATCGAGGTGATCAGCCAGACGTCGCCCATCACGCCCATCACCTGGGCGGTGCCGATCCCCAGCAGCGGCACCGCGAGGCCGAGCAGCGCGTAGACCTGGGTGATCCGGTGCAGCAGTCGCACCGAGGCCTCGGCCTGCGGTCGGTCCTCCCCGCCCGCCAGCGCGGCCTTCGCCCGGCGCGGGAACATGCTCACCGTCACCGCCACCGGCCCGATGAAGAGCACTGCGGCCAGGACGTGCAGGCTCAGCAGCAGCTTGGTCATGGGGCGGTTCCTTAGCGGCGACGGGGCGGGACGCCAGCACGCTAACACCCGAGTGGCCCACGCCGACCGGTCGGGGTGTCCTCTGACGGGCGGTCACCGATCGCACATCTGTGAGCATCTGTCAGGGAATCTGGCGTGGCATCCGTCTTGTCCCGATTTGGAGGCGTTCAATGGGTCGGTCATGCCGCTGCTCGTGGGTGGCCGTAGCCGAACAGAGGGGTTCCCCGTGCGAGTGACCGAACGTCAGGAGCGGAGCGGCCCGCGGCCGACGGCCCGCAGGCTCGGCCTGGCGGCCGCGGCGGCAGTGCTGCCGGTGGTGCTGGTCAGCGTGCTGGTCTCGGCGGCCCCGCTCTCGCCGCCGCTCGGCCCCTGCAGCGGGCCCGACTGCCCGGCGACCTGGCCCCCGCCGAACAACGGCAACGTGGTCGGCCGCGACGACACCATCAACGTCTTCGTCGGCGGGAACTACTCGGTGGCCGGCCGGGCCGCCGAGGCCGAGGGCAAGGTCGTCACGCTCGGGGACTTCTCGGTGAACAAGAACGGCGGCGGCCTCTTCAACATGGCGGTGGCCGGCGTCGGCTCGCGGGTGGTGCCCTCCAACGGCACCGACTTCGTGACCGTCGGCGGGAGCGTCACGGTGGCCTCCGGCAACACGGTCGAGGTCGGCGGGACCTCGGACACCTTCGGCGCCCTGGCCTACGGCAACCTCCGCTACGGCAGCACGCTGAGCGGCACGGTCAACGTGGTGCCGACCGGGCAGGCGATCCAGGACCCGACGGCGGGGGACCAGTACTCCGGCATCCCGGACCAGCTGGCCGGGCTCTCCACCTGCGCCTCCACCCAGACCGCCACCGGCACCGTGACCACCAGCGGGAACCAGGTCACCTTCACCGGCGACGGCACCAGCGCCCGGCAGATCTTCAACGTTCCGGGCAACCTGGGCTCGACCACCAGCGCGGCCGACTTCGTCATCACCGGCATCCCGGCCGGGGCCACGGTCATCATCAACATGCTGGGCACCAACCCGGTGATCAACACCAACACCGGCAACGGGCTCGACGGCGACCCGTTCACCGAGCTGCGCCCGAACCTGCTGTGGAACTTCCCGAACGCCGCCACCACGACCATCATGGGCGGCGCCCAGTTCCAGGGCTCCCTGATGAGCGCCAGCAAGACCGGTACCACCACCATCCAGACCCCGGGCTTCAACGGCCGGGTGTACGTCGCGGGGAACCTGGTCCAGACGGGCAGCAGCGGCAGCGAGATCCACAACTACCCGTTCGACGGCGACATGCCGGAGTGCACGACGCCGACGCCTACTCCGACGCCGACTCCTACGCCGACGCCGACTCCCACTCCGACTCCCACGCCGACCCCCACTCCGACCCCCACTCCGACTCCTACGCCGACGCCTACTCCGACTCCCACTCCGACGCCGACCCCGACTCCGACTCCGACGCCGACCCCGACTCCGACTCCGACTCCGACCCCGACTCCGACTCCGACTCCGACGCCGACTCCGGAGCCGACCCACTCCGGTCCCGTGCCTCCGGAGCCGAGTCCCAGTCCGTCCGGCTCGACTCCGGTGCCCACCACTCCGGGCCCGACCGGATCGGGGGCGGTTCCGACCGAGAGCGGTGGCGGCGGTGGCGGTGACGACGGCCAACTGCCGATCACCGGTGCCGATGTCGTCTTCCCGGCCGCCCTGGGGGCGGGCGCCCTGCTGGGCACCGGCGGTCTGACCTTCTGGCTGTCGCGCCGTCGCCGCGGCCGCCACGGCTGACCCGTCCCCTGAACGCAGTGGTGCCCCGGACCCACCCAGGGTCCGGGGCACCGTCGTACTGTCAGAGGGGAGGCGTCAGCGCGGTTCCGCGAAGAACCGTTCCACCACGCCCGCCCGGTCGGAGAAGCCCTCCAGCGGCTCGCCGACCACCCGCCCGGCCAGGTCGATCGCCAGCACGCCGACGTGCACCCGCAGTTCGAGTGCGGCCAGGTCGGCGTCCATCGCGATGGACGCCCGGGCGGACCCCACCAGCCGTTCTCGTTCGCGCTGTCCCTCGGCCCGTGCTGCTGCGACCGCCGCGGCGCCCTCCTCGGCCGCCTGCTGACGCAACCGGGCTGCTTCGTGGTGGGCCTCGGTGATCACGTGCCGGTACTCCGCGTACACCTGCTCGGCCTCGGCCCGCAGGGCCTCGGCCTTCTCCAGCTTCCCTTCGGTGGCCTCGTACCGCTCGGCCAGCACCCGCTCCGCGCGCGGAAGCAGGAGACGGCCGAGCGTGACGAATATCAGGAAGAACGCGAGGAGTCCGACCAGGAGTTGAGCCTTGCTCGGCTCCAAAGGTCCGATGTCCATGCACCAGACCCTACGGTCTGATGACACGTCATGTACGGAGAATGACGGAACTCGTTCGCCTACCGGTTCGATCCCGACCGGACGGAAGCCGGTGCGCGGCGGGCCGTGCTGTGCGACGATCGCGGAGCGTTCGGTCCGGGAGAAGCCGGACCTGTGCCCGGGAGGGGAAGTCTTGGCGCAGTACGCGGAGTTCGTGACAGCCGACGGGGCCGTGGTCCGGGTCGAGCAGGCCGCCGGTGCCGCCGCTGCCGACCCGTACGGCATGCAGCCGGTCGGCCGGGGTGCGGCCCAGGCCGTGGAGCGGGCGGGGGAGACCTTCGAGCAGGCGCTGGCGGGCGTGCGGTCCGCCGCCGAGTCGGCGCTGGCGGTCTTCCGGGGCGGCAGCCTGGCGCCGGACGAGGTGGAGCTGGAGTTCGGCGTGAAGCTCACCGCCGAGGCCGGGGCGCTGATCGCCAAGACCGCCGCCGAGGCCCATCTGACCGTCAGGCTCAGCTGGACGCCCGGCCGTTCGGCCTGAGCGGGCCGGCGGACGACGGGCCGGAGCAGCCGCGATGGCGTACCCGTACTGGCTGGCCCGGATCGACACCGGCGGCCCGGAGCCCACGGTGGGCGCCGGGGTGCTGGTCACCGACCGGCACGTGCTGACCTGCGCCCACGTGGTGCACGGGCACGCGGCCGTCACCGTCCGCCTCGCCCACCGGCCGGACCATCCGGCCCTGCCCGCCACCGTGCTGCGCCGGGGGCCCTGGCCCAGCGGGCGGCACGGCCGGGACGGCACCGGGGACGTGGCCGTGCTGGAGCTGGCGGAGCCGGTGCCCGACCGGGTGGCCAGGCCCGCGCCGTTCGCCCCGCTGCACCACTGGGACCGCCCGCCCTACCCGGGGCTGACCGCGCACGGCTTCCCGTTCGGCCACGACGCCGGGCGCAGCAGCGAGATCCGGCCGACCCGGGCCGGGCTGCTGATCGGCGGCGAACTGGTGCAGTTGGAGCACGACGGCCAGGGCATGCCGCTCTCGCCCGGCTTCAGCGGCGGCCCGGTGGTGGACTCCGACACCGGCGAGCTGGTCGGCATCGTGACGGCCGCCCAGGACACCCTCGGGCGGCAGCTGCCGCCCGGCCCGGACGGCCGGACCCCGCCGGCGCTGCGGATCGGCCAGATGCTGCCCGCCGGGGCGTTGGCCCGCTACGTCCCCGAACTGGCCGACCTGATCCCCGGCGCGGCCCTCCCGCCGGACCAGGTACGGGAGTTGCGCGAGCTGGTGGCCGGGGTCGGTGCCACCGCCGGGCCGGGGGCCTGCGACCCGCTGGAGCTCTACCGGACCGCCACCGCCGCCCAGGGGCTGCTGGACCCGCCGACCAGGCCGGGCAGCCTCTGGGAGACCTGCTGGTACCTGCTCTCCGAGGTGACCGGCCCGCTGACCAGCCGTCACCCCGTGCGCGAGTTCGCCGCGCTGCTCGCCGAGTCGGCCGGGGACGCCACCCCCGAGCAGCGCGAGCGCCGGACCAGGCTGCTCCGGCTCGCCGACGGCGGCATCCGGCTCGTCCACCCCGGCCGGGCCGCCGCCCGGCGCTGGCGGCCGATCCTGGTCGAGATCGGCCACAGCGGGGCCGGGCGCGGCCGGTACACGGTGGCGGTCCGCACGGTGCGCGACGGCGAGCCGGGGCCGGCCGTGCCGCGCACCCTCTCCGGCGGTGACCTCCAGGCCGAGGTGCTCCGCGAGATCGAGCAGCAGCTCGGCCGGCTGGAGTCGGACGGCGCCGAGCTGGTCGTCTTCGTGCTGCCCCGCAAGCTGCTCACCGTGCCGGTGCACGCCTGGACCGGCAAGCACTCCTTCGGCCCGCTCGGCGCCGACCACCCGGTGGTGGTGGTCGACCGCCAGCGCCGCGACTCGGCCGCCGACCGCCGCACCCTGGAGCTCAACTGGGCGCTGCGGCGCGACGAACGCCGCACCCTGGCCCACGTGCTGGACTGCGCCGAGCCCGGCGAGGCCCGCACCCTCTACCACCTGCTCCGCCCGGTCGAGCGCCCCCAGCTGCCGGTGCTGCCCGGTTCGCCCAAGGCCCGCCGCTACGCCCCGCTGCTGGACGCCGCGCTCGGTGCCGGGGTGCACGCGGTGATCTGGCCGGAGTGGACCTGTTCGGAGCGGCACCAGCCCGGCCGCGCGTGCCGGGGGAGGTCCTTCACTGCCAGACTGGCGGTCGAGCTGGCCGGCACCTCGCCGTCCGAACTACCGGAGCGGATCAAGCAGTTGCGCCACCAGGCGGAGGAGGGCGGCGATCCGGCCGGGCACTGGGCGGCCGGCCTGGTGCTGCTCTGGGAGGACCCGTTACTCCTCCCCAGCCCGCACCGGCCGTACCCGCTCCCGCCCACCGACCCGCCGTCCGAGGTCTGACTCCCGTTCCCCGACCGTCCGTCACCTCCCGCCCGCGCGGCGGGGCCAGCCGCAGGAGAGTCCCATGCCGTTGCAGCGGATCTACCGGGGTGCCGAGCAGCCCCACGACGGCCTCGCCGCCCTGCCCGCCCCGCCGCCCTGGCGCGCCTTCGACGGCGGCCCGCCGCTGGACACCCCCGCCCCCGAGGCCGACCCCTCCGCCGCCTCGGCCGGCCACCGGGCCGCCACCTTCCGGCCCACCCCGGAGACCGTCGAGCTGGTCAACGCCGCGCTCCACCTGCGGCGCCCGCTGCTGGTCACCGGCCCGCCCGGCAGCGGCAAGTCCAGCCTCCCGTACGCGGTGGCACGGGAGTTGGGCCTCGGACCGGTGCTGCGCTGGAACATCACCAGCCGGGCCACCCTGCGCGACGGCCTCTACCAGTACGACCCGCTCTCCCGCCTCTACGCCGCCAACCAGGCCGGCCCCGAGGCCACCGGCGCCGGGCTCGACGAACACCTGCGGCTCGGGCCGCTGGGCACCGCCCTGCTCCCGTACGCGCGGCCGCGGGCGCTGCTGATCGACGAGATCGACAAGGGCGACCTCGACCTGCCCAACGACCTGCTGCACGTCCTGGAGGACGGGCAGTACGAGATCGACGAACTGGTGCGGGCGGCACCGCAGCAGCCCGTGGCGCAGGTGCTCACCGCCGACGGGCACGGGCGGGCGCCGGTGACCGGGGGGCGGGTGCGGTGCCGGGCCTTCCCGTTCACGGTGCTCACCAGCAACGCCGAGCGGGAGTTCCCGGCGGCCTTCCTGCGGCGCTGCGTCGTGCTGGAGCTCAAGCGGCCCGAGGGCAGCGAGCTGGCCGAGATCGTCCGCTCCCACCTGCCGGAGGCCGACCGTGCCGTGGTCGCCGAGATCCTCCAGGTCTTCCTGGACCGCCGCGGCGAAGGCGAACTGGCCACCGACCAGCTGCTCAACGCCATCTACCTCACCACCCGCCCCGAACTCACCGACCGGGCCGACCGCGCCGCCCTCGCCGCCCGCGTCATGGCCTACCTCAGCAGAGGCCGGGACGACGATGACCTCTGAACCCCCGGCCCCGGACCCCTCGGGCCCCCTGGTGCCACCTGCGCCGGAGCCGGGGTCCGGGCCGCCCGCAGGGGCTGACGGTCCGTCGTCGAGTCGGCCGCCCGCAGGGCAGTCCGCTCCGTTCCCTGCCCGGCCGCCCGCAGGGCAAGCCGGCGCGGCGGAGTCGGCGGCACCTGGGCCCGCGGCTTCGTCGTCCCCTGCCCAGCCGCCCGCAGGGCAAGCCTCGTTGCTCGGAGGTGCGCAGGTGGACCGCCTGGCGGAGGTGCTCGGGGGGCTCGGGCGGCCCGGGGCGGACGCGGTGGAGCTGGCCGAGCTCCTCTGGCTGGCCGCCCGCTCGGCACCCGTCAGCGGACGGACCGTCCTGCCGGGGAAGGCCGCCGATCCCGTGGTCGAGGAGGTGCCCGAGCGGCCGGAGACGGTCCGTCAGGAGGCGGGCCCCGCAGGTTCGCTGTTGGCGCTCCACCTGCCGGCCGCCGAGCCGTCCGGCGGGCTGCCCGGCGGCAGCACCGTCGCGGCGCCGAGCGCCCCGATGCTGGCCCGCCCGCTGGACCTCCAACGCGCGCTGCGCCCGCTGAAGCGGCACGTCCCGGACCCGCACCGGACGGTGCTGGACGAGACCGCCACCGCCAACCGCCTGGCCGAGGCGCTCCGCGGCCCCGGGCCGGTGCACTGGCTCCCGGTGCTGCGCCCGGGCAGCGAACGCTGGCTGACGCTCCGTCTGGTGCTGGACACCGGCCCGACCATGGCGCTCTGGCGCCCGCTGGCCCGCGAACTGCGGGCCCTGCTGCGGCAGACCGGCGCCTTCCGCCAGGTCACCCGTGCCTGGCTGGCCCCCGACGGCACCCTGACCGGGGGTCAGCCGGGCCCCCGGACCGCCACCCTGGTCCTCAGCGACGCGATGGGCCCGCAGTGGCGCCCCGGCCGGCCGGGGGAGCGGTGGCACCGGACGCTCGCCGGCCTGGCCCGCCTCGGCCCGGTCGCCCTGGTCCAGCCGCTCCCGGAGCGCCTCTGGCCGCTCACCGCGCTCCCGGCCGCCGCCGGCCTGCTCACCGCCCCGGAGGCCGGCGCGGCCAACCCGGCGTACGGCTTCACCCCGCTGGAGCCTCCGGACCTCCCCGACTGCCGGCCGCAGCGGCAGGGGGAGCCGGGGCTGGTCCTCCCGGTGCTGGAGGCGGACCCGGCCTGGCTGGCCAACTGGGCGCAGCTGGTGGGAAGCCCGGGCGGTTCGGAGGTGGTCGGCGCGGCGGTCCGCCTGGGCGCCGCCCCGGCCCCCGTCCGTCACGGCGGCCCGGCCCCGGGGGAGTTGACGCCCGCCGAGGCGGTGCGCCGCTTCCGGGCCACCGCCTCCCGCGAGGCGTACACCCTGGCGGGGCTGGCCGCGCTGACCACCCCGGCGCTGCCGGTGCTGCGGCTGCTGCAGCACGCCGCGATCCCGCGCCCCCGGCCGCAGCAGCTGGCCGAGCTGGTGGTGAGCGGCCTGCTGGTGGCGCGGCCCGGCCAGCCGGAGCGATTCGACTTCCGGCCGGGGGTGCGGGAGTTGCTGGTGCACACGCTGCCGCGCTCGGTCACCCACCAGGCGGTCGGCCTGCTGGTGCGGGTGGGGGAGGAGGTGGCGGCCCGGGCCGGGCGGGTGCCGGACGAGATCGCGGCCATCGCGGCCACCGACACCGAGGGCGCTCCGCTGACCGCCGAGCGGCGCCCGTTCGCCCTGGTCAGCCCGGCGGCGCTGGGCATCGTCGGGGTCGAGGTGCCGCGTCAGGCGGCCCGGATCGACCCGGCCCGGTCCTGGGCGGTGCTGTACTCCGAAGAGGCGGAGGAGATCGACCAGTTGGCGGCCCACCTGACCGACCGCGAGCTGGTCGGCCTGCCGCGCGGCCAGGTCTGGGCGGGCAGTGACCCGGAGGGCTTCCGGGCCGCGCTGCGCACGGCCGCCCGCAGCGCGGAGGACACCCTGCTGGTGCTGCTGGCCACCGCGCCCGGGTTCGACCCCGGCGCCGAACTGGCCGCCCGGGCCCTGGTGAAGAGCCCGGCCCGGACCTTGGTGCTGGCCGAGCGGGACGCCGGGGTCTCGGCCCAGGTCTGGTTCGACCGCCCCCGGGGGGCCCGCTCGCTGGCCTCGCTCTGCAACGAGGTGTTCCGCTTCGGCTGGCCCGGCGGCCCGCCCGAGCTGACCCTCGGCGAGCTGCTCGCCGAGGCGGCGGCCCGGGCCGACGAGGGCACCGAACTCCTGGGGAGTCAGCAGGAGTTGGTCTTCATGCGGAACCCGGCGGCCGGGCGCCGCCACTTCTACCTGGCTCGCGACACCGAACCCGACCCGCGGGCCGACCGCTTCTTCGAGGACCTCTGCGAGGAGGTCTGGCAGCTCTCCGACCTGGCCGGGGTGGCCGGCCAGCCGGACGCCGTCCGGCACTGCGAGGTGTTCGTCCCGCTCTACGGGCACGGCTGCTTCCGCGGCCTCCGGGCCACCCGCGAATGGTCCGCCTTCGGCAGCCACCGCCGCGCCACCGTCCCGGTCTTCTGGGACCCGCTGGACCACCGCGAACTCCCGCCTCCGGCCCGCCAGTTCGACTACCGCGACCGCGCTTTCGGAGCCCGCTACGCGGACCAGGGCCTCCGCGCGCTCGACCGCACCTCCTACGACCTGGCCGTCCACCGCATCGCCGAGAGGATCGTCCACCTCGCCGACCGCCCGGCCCGCGGCTAGTGGTCACCCCTCTGGGGGCGCGAGGAACTGCGCGAATCGGAAGGCGGCCCACCTGCAACTGAGGCTCCGTCAGCCAGTTGCACGTGCTGCCGTTCCCCCGCGCGCAGTTCCTCGCGCCCCTACGGGGCCCACCTGTGGTCGTGTCAGGTGACCGCGCCGCGGCGGGAGAAGCGCTCCTCGCGCCACTCGCCGCTCTCCAGGACCTCGGTCAGGTGCCGCGCCGCGTCCCACACCTCGGTGTACGACAGGTACAGCGGCGTGAAGCCGAACCGCATCAGGTCCGGCGCCCGGAAGTCACCGATCACCCCGCGCTCGATCAGCGCCTGCACCACCGGGTACCCGTCCGGGTGCCGCAGCGCGACCTGGCTGCCGCGCCGTGCGTGCTCCCGCGGCGTCACCACCTCGACGCCGTACGCCGCCAGTGGCTCCACCAGTTCGATGAACAGGTCCGTCAGCGCCAGGCTCTTCGCCCGCACCGCCGCCAGGTCGGCCTTCTCCCAGACGTCCAGCGAGGCGCCCAGCGCGGCCTGCCCGAGCAGCGAGGGGGAGCTGGTCAGGAAGCGGCCGATGCCCGCCACCGGCTCGTACCCCGGGGTGAAGTCGAAGGGCTTGGCGTGGCCGAACCAGCCGCTCAGCGGCTGCTCCGCGACGCCCAGGTGACGCTCGGCCACGTACAGGAAGGCGGGCGAGCCGGGGCCGCCGTTGAGGTACTTGTAGGTGCAGCCGACCGCGAAGTCCACGTCGCAGGCGTCGAGTTCGACCGGCAGGGCGCCGACCGCGTGGCAGACGTCCCAGACCATCAGGGCGCCGGCCGCCTGGACCCGGCGGGTGATCGAGGCGATGTCCAGCAGCTCGCCGGTGCGGTAGTCCACCAGGGAGAGCACCACCACGGCGGTGTCCTCGCCGAGCGCGGTCTCCAGCTGCTCGGCGGAGTCCAGCAGCACGGTGTGCGCTCCGCCGCCGGCCAGCGAGGTGACGCCCTCGGCGATGTAGAGGTCGGTCGGGAAGGCGGCCCGCTCGGCCAGCACGGTGGAGCGGCCCGGGCGCAGCCGCAGGGCGGCGGCCAGCACCTTGAAGAGGTTGACCGAGGTGGTGTCGCAGACCACGACCTGGCCCGGGGCGGCTCCGACCAGCGGCGCGACCCGGGCGCCCAGGCGGTGCGGCTGCTCGAACCAGCCGGCCTCGTTCCAGCTGCGGATCAGCCGCTCGCCCCACTCGACCTCGACCAGCTCGCGGACCCGGCCCGAGGTGCGGGCGGGCAGCACGCCGAGCGAGTTGCCGTCCAGGTAGACCACGCCCTCGGGGAGGACGAACTCGGAGCGGAAGGCGGCCAGCGGGTCGGCGGCGTCCAGCGCGGCGCACTGCTCACGGGTGGTCAGGCCGGTGGTGGTCACAGCTCGTTCCTCACGTTCCACAGCTCGGGGAAGACGTCCTGGTCGGCCGACTGCTTCAGCCAGCTCAGCCCGCTGGAGCCGCCGCTGCCCGGCTTGGCCCCCATCGAGCGCTTGACCGCCGAGTAGTGCCGCTGCCGCCAGCGGGTGACCCGCTCGGCGGTGTCCAGCAGTGCCTCGCCCAGCAGGGCCAGGTCGGCCAGCGCCGGGTCGGTGTAGACGCGGTGCCAGGCGGTGGTGACCTGCTCGCTCTCCCGGTGCCGCTCCGGGCCGGGCACCACGTCGACGTCCAGTCCGCGGCGGGCCAGCAGGGCCAGCGCCTCGTCGTACAGGCCGGGCGCGTGCAGTGCGGCGGTCAGCTCGGCGTGCACCGAGGGCATGCCCTGGTACATCGTCAGCAGCCGGGAGCTCTTGTTGCCGATCATGAACTCCAGGCGGAGGAAGGCCGAGGACTGGAAGCCGCTGGCCTCGCCGAACACCGGGCGGAAGGCCGCGAACTCCATCGGCGTCATGGTGGCCAGCAGGTCCCAGGAGTTGGCCAGCACGTCCTGCACGTGGTGGCCGCGCTTGAGCGCCGCGTGAGCCGCCGTCAGGTCGTCCTCGCGCAGCGCGTGCCGCGCGGTGGTCCACTCGTGCCGCAGCAGGTCGAAGAGCAGCTCCATCACCTGGGTGGTGATGATGAACGACAGCTCGGCGTCCACCTTGCTGCGCGGCTGCTGGAGGCTGTGCAGCACGTCCAGCTTGGCGTACTGCGCGTACGGGGTGGTGGCCTCGGGCTCCTCGGCGTCGCCGAAGGCGAGTTTCGGGGTACTGACCTGGGGATCTGCCGCCATGGCTCCTCCTGCTGCTCCGTACTGCTGCTCCTGCCCGCCTGCGGACGGCCCCCATTGTGCGGTCGGCGCGGCACCGGATTGAATGGGCGACGGATGCCGGATCGGCCCCGCCGCCTTCCGGACGGAAGGTCTTGGGCGGCCCCGGCCTGCCGAACGCAAAGGAGCACCCCTTGGACGCCGTGGACCGCCTGCTGCTCGCCGAACTCCAGGCCGATGCCAGGCTCTCCTACAACGAGCTCTCCCGCAGGGTGAACCTCTCCTCACCGGCCGTCGCCGAACGGGTCCGCCGGCTGGAGGCCGACGGGGTGATCAGCGGCTACCACGCCCACGTCGACCTCGACCGGGCCGGGCTCAAGGTCACCGCGCTGGTGCAGATCCAGTGCTACGGCCCGCGCTGCGTGCTCCGCGACCCGGCGGTGGCCGAGTGGCCCGAGGTGCTCCAGCTGCACCGCGTCACCGGCGGGGCCTGCTGCGCGCTGCTGGTGGCGGTCGCCGGGATGGCCGAGTTCGAGCGGCTGATCGACCGGCTCGCCGGGTACGGCCAGCCGTCCAGCTCGATGGTGCTCTCCAGTCCGGTGCCCTGGCGCCCGGTCCAGCTGCCCTGACCACGCCCCTGACCGGCTGTCAGTACATCTTCCGCAGGCTCTCCAGCCCGGTGACGAACAGCTCGACCCCGACCGCCGCCAGCAGCAGCCCGAGCAGCCGGGAGAGCACCTCCAGCGAGGTCCGGTGCGCCCGGCGCAGCGGTTTGGAGAGCACCAGGACACAGAAGCAGTTGATCGCCACCACCGCCAGGTAGGCCCCGGCGATGGTGGAGTGCCAGCCCCAACTGTCCTCCTCCAGCGAGCTGACCAGCACCGCCGTCATGCCCAGCGGGCTGGCGATGTACGGCACCAGCAACTCCCGGATGCCCTCGGCGAGTTGGTTCTCCAGGTGCTCCCCGTCGTCTCCGCCGCCGAGGTGCACCCCGAGCACCAGGGCCACCGCGTAGATCGAGAAGATCAGCCCGCCGGCCAGCTGGATCGACCAGTCGTCCACGTGGAAGAAGTCGGTCAGGAAGTCGGCGGAGTAGGCCATCGCCGCCCCGACCACCGCCGCCAGTGCGGTGGCCACCAGGGTGAGCCGCACCAGCTCCCGGTGCGTCCGGCTGCGTGCCAGCTGCGCGAAGGTGAGCAGCACCTTGGGCGGCCCGACCACGGCGAAGAGGGCGACGAACGCACTGCTCAGGTTGAACGCGATCACCACCCCAGCATCGGCCGGCGCGGTCGCCCGCGCCTTGCCAGGTATTTAGCTATGGTGCTAAATATCTAACCATGACAGAAGCCCAGGACGAGGCCGGAGCCTTCCGCGCCCTCGCCGACCCGACCAGGCGTCAGATCCTGGAGGACCTGCGCGGCGGAGAGCTGGCGGCCGGCGAGATCGCCGGCCGGTTCGCCATCAGCGGGCCGTCCATCTCGCGCCACCTCGGCATCCTCAAGGGCGCCGGGCTGGTCACCGAACGCCGGGACGGCAACCGGATCCTCTACTCCCTGGCCGAGGAGCGGCTGGCCACCTGCGTGGGCCGCTTCCTCAGCGCCGTCTGCCCCGAGCAGATCGTGCTCCGCCACACCAAGTGGCGCCCCGCCAACGCTCCTGAGGAGACGTCATGAGGGCTCCCCGCCTCGCCAGCACCATCGAGCGCCGCCTGCTGGTCAACTACCGGGTCGACCCGGAGGCCGCCGCCGCGCTGCTGCCCGCCGCCCTCCGCCCGCAGCTGGTGAACGGCCACGCCGTCGCCGGGATCTGCCTGCTCCGCCTGGGTGAGGTGCGGCCGCTCGGCCTGCCCCGGGCGATCGGGCTGCGCAGCGAGAACGCCGCCCACCGCATCGCGGTCGAGTGGGACGGCCCGGACGGCGTACGGACCGGCGTCTACATCCCGCGCCGCGACACCGGCTCGGCGCTCAACGCCTGGGCCGGCGGCCGGATCTTCCCCGGCGAGCACGGCCGGGCCGACTTCCGGGTGCGCGAGACCGAGGACGAGATCCGGGTCGCCCTCGCCACCCGGGACGGCGAGCTCCGGGTGGACGTCACCGTCGAACCGGCCGAGGACCTGCACGGCAGCGCCCTCTTCGCCGACCTCGCCGAGGCCTCCCGCTTCTTCCGCCAGGGCGCCGAGGGCTGGTCGCCCGCCGGAGCCGGCGACCGCCTCGACGGCATGGAGCTGCGCACCGACCGCTGGCGGATCGAGGCCTGCACCGTCCGCTCCGCCGCCTCCAGCTACTTCGACGACGCCGACCGCTTCCCGCCCGGCACCGCCGAGCTGGACTGCGCCCTGCTGATGCGTCAGGTCCCCGCCGACTGGCACCCGCTCCCCGCGATGGCCGCCGCCTGACCCCGGGGCCAGGATTGACCCCGGGGGACCGGCACACGCGGAGGTCATCATGGGCGGCAGCACGGGCGTCCTGGTCGTGGGCGCGGGCCCGGTCGGGCTGAGCGCGGCGGCCGAGCTGAGGCGGCACGGCGTGGACTGCCGGCTGGTCGAGCGCCTGGACGGGCGCCTGCCGTACGCCAAGGCGGTCGGCATCCAGCCCCGCACCCTGGAGCTCTGGGACCGGATGGGGCTCGCCCGGGCCGTGCTGGAGGCCGCCGTCCCGCTGCGCGGTCAGCTGCTGCTCGACGGCGGCCGGGAGCGGGCCCGTACGGTGCTGGCGCTGCCGCCCGAGGTCCCGTACGGCTTCGCCGCGCTGCCGCAGTACGACACCGAACGGCTGCTGGAGGAGTACCTGGCCGGCCTCGGCGCCGGCATCGAGCGGGGCACCGAACTGCTGGCCTTCCGTCAGGACCCGGACGGCGTCACCGCCGTGCTGCGCACCGCGGGCGGCGGCGAGGAGGAGCTCCGGGCCCGCTACCTGATCGGCTGCGACGGGGCGCACAGCACCGTCCGCAAGGGGCTCGGGCTCCCCTTCGAGGGCGGGGCCCTCCCGGCCGGGTACATGCTGGCCGACGTCGAGGTCGACTGGGACCTGGAGCCCGGCTTCACCCTGCGCTCCACCGCCCGGGCCGTCGACGGCAGCGAGGACCTGCTGGTCGCCGTCCCGCTGCCCGGCCACCGCCGCTACCGGCTCTCGACGGTGGTCCCGCCCGAGCTCGCCGGAACGGATGGCCCCGCCCACGGCATCGACGGCAGCCGCGGCCCGGACCTCGCGCAGGTGCAGACCGTGGTGGACCGCCTCGGCCCCGGGCCGGCCACGGTCTCCCGGCTGCGCTGGTCCTCGCTCTTCCGGATCAGCCACCGGATCGTCCCCCGCTACGGCGAGGGCCGGGTCTTCGTGGCCGGGGACGCCGCCCACATCCACCCGCCGACCGGCGCCCAGGGCATGAACACCGGCATCCAGGACGCCGTCAACCTGGCCTGGAAGCTCGCCCTGGTGCTGCGCGGGGAGGCCGGGCCGGCCCTGCTCGACAGCTACGACGCGGAGCGCCGCCCGGTCGGCGAGGAGGTGGTCGGCCGCACGCTCCGGCACGCCACCGAGGGGACCGACGGCGACCCCGACGACCCCGCCATCCTGATGCTCCGTCAGGCGCAGCTCCTGGTCGGGTACCACGACGGACCACCGGCCCCGCCCGGCTCCGGCGGCCCCCGCCCCGGCGACCGCGCCCCCGACTGCTCCGGGCTCACCACCCCGCTCGCCGCCTACCCGCTGCGCCTGCTCGACGTCCTGCGCGGCCGCCCCGGCCACGTCCTGCTCCGCTACGCCCCGGCCGCCCCCGAACCCGCCGACGGCCTCGACACCGTCACCCTCCTGGGCCCGGACGGCCACGGCCCCGGCTACCGGGACACCGCGGGAGAGTTCGCCCGCCTCTACCACCCGGACGGCCCCACCGGCTTCCTGATCCGCCCCGACGGCCACCTCGCCGCCCGCTTCCCCCTCGCGGACGAGCCCGCCGCGCTCGCCGCCCACCGGAAGGCCCTCGGGCTGTCAGTGGCGTGAAGCAGACTCGACGGCCCGTCACCGCACAGGCCGGAGCAGCCCGATGCCGATCCACGTCGCCAGCCGCCGCCGTACCGCCGCCTCCCTCGCCGCGGCCTTCCCCAGGGCGGAGGTGGTGGACGTCACCTCGCGGGCGGCCGAGCCGTGGGTGCGGCTGAGCCCCTTCTACCCGCACGGCGGGATCCCCGTGCCGTACTCCGAGGGCGTCACCGGCCAGTCGGTGGAGGGCATCTGGCAGGCCCTCAAGGTCTTCGCGACCGCCGACGTCGACCCGGCCAAGCTGGCCGTCACCGGCATGCGCGGCATCAAGCGCACCGTCCGCCGGCACGGCCCGGTGCTCGGCCACCGCACCGGCCTCACCGGTACGGAGCTGCTGCCGTACGAGGCCGCCCGGCGGCTGGTCTACCTGCCCTCGTACCGCTGGGTGCTGGAGCACCGGGTGGCCGACCTGGTCGAGCGGCTGCGCCGGGCGGACGGGGCGGGGGAGGTGGTGCTGCTCGACTACACCGTCAACGGCGACGTGGCCGACCCGCGCACCCCGCTCTCGCACGCCGCGCTGCTGCGGTCGTGGATCCAGGGGAGCTGGCCGGCCGAGACCCTGGCCGGGACCGCGGCCGGGGCTACGCCAGCGTGACGGTGACGCCGCCGGCGCGCAGGACGTCGAGGACGGCGTCGAAGTAGGGCTCGCCGGAGTGCGGGAGGGGGCGGGTGAGGGCCTTGCGGGCGCGGGGGGCGTCGTGCCAGACGAGGGTGAAGGGGGCCTCGGGGCCGTAGCCGCCGCGCAGGCAGTCGGCGAGGGCGTCGAGGTTGCGGCCGTAGTAGCCGTCGGGGGCGTCCAGGGCGTCGGCGAGGGCGGTCCAGAAGGACGGTTCGTCGGTGATGGCGGCGCTGCTGAGGTGGAAGGTCGGGTTCGTCGGCATGACTGTCCTTCGCTCGGATGGCGTCCCCCGGGTGAGGGGGCGCCGGGCCCGGTGTGGGATGGCCTTGCTGTCCCGCTTTGCTGTTGAGCGAGAACTGAGGCCCCATCATGGCGTGTCTGAACCGTAAGGACCTAGGACTGCTGGCGCTGCGCGCGGCGGTCGGCGGTGTGCTCATCGCGCACGGCACCCAGAAGCTGTTCGGCTGGTTCGGCGGCGGTGGCCTGGAGGGCACCGCCAAGGCCATGGAGCACATGGGCTTCGAACCGGGCCACCAGAGCGCCCTGGCCTCCGGCCTCGGCGAGGCGGGCGGTGGCGCCCTGCTGGTGGCCGGCCTCGCCACCCCGGCGGCCGGCTCCATCGTGGCCGGCACCATGGCCGGCGCCATCTCCGTGCACGCCCCCAGCGGCTTCTTCGCGATGGGCGGCGGCTACGAGTACCCGGCCCTGCTCGGTGCCTGCGGTCTGGCCCTGGGCCTGTCCGGAGCCGGCTGCTACTCCCTCGACCACCTCACCCGGCACCGCTTCGACGGCGCGGGCCTGGGCCTGCTCGCCTTCGCCGCCTCCGCCGTCGGCGCGGCCGCGGTGGTCTCCCGCCGCCAGGACGTGGTCCGCCGCCGCGAGGCCCGCGCCGCCGACGACGAGGCCGGCGTCGGCCTGGCCTGACGCCTCCGCCGGTCCGGCCAGATCCCCCGGCCGACGGCACCGCTCGGGACCACCGTCCACCGGGCCCGCCCGGCACCCCTCCGGGGCGGGCCCACCGGACGGGGCGTCAGACGGCCGGGGCCTCCGCCCCGTTCGGCCGCCGTGCCCGGGCCCCGAGCCCTGGCCGGACCGTCCGGTTCCGGCCGACGCCGTCCGGGGCTCCGTCAGGTCGTCCCGCCGTAGCGGGCGAGGAGTGCCGCGGCACGGTCCCGCAGTGACTCGCGCAGCCACTGCGGGGCCAGCGCCTCCGCGTCCGGGCCGGCCTGCCAGAGGGCCCACTCGGCGTGGCGGGCGTCCTGGAAGGTCAGTTCCAGCCGCAGCCGTCCGTCCGGTTCGGCCGTCTCCGCGAGCACGGCCAGTGCGGTGCCCACCAGTTCGGCCCGCCGCGCCGGGGCCAGCCGCAGCTCCGCGGTGACCTGTTCGCCACCCGTCCGGAACCGGCTGCCGCGCTCCCGCCAGGCCCGTTCCAGGTCGACCCGCCCGTCGCGTTCGGCGGCCTCCGCCAGAACCTCGGCGGCCAGCGTCCGGGCGAGCCGGTAGGTGCGTTCCTCGCCGGAGCCGGCCCGGGTGGCCAGCAGGTAGCCCTGGCCGCGGACCGACACCAGGCCGATCGGGTCCACCGTCCGCCACCGGGCCTCCTGGTCCGGGGCCGCGTACCGGATGCGCAGCCGCCGCCCGGCGAAGACCGCGCGCAGCACCTCGGCGACCACCGCGTCGGGCGCCTCCTCGGTGACCAGCCGGCGCTCCAGCAGATCGGTCTCCGGGTCGACCAGCAGGCGCTGCGCGACGCCGGCCGCCGTGTCCCGCTGGCCCGCGGGGAGGGCGTCGACCACCTTGAGCATCGCCGAGGCGAGCGCCGCGCCGAGGCCGAACGCCTGCGCCCCGCGCCGCGATCCGGCCACCAGCAGGGCGAGGGCCTCGTCGTGGTTCAGCCCGGTGAGCTCGGTCCGGAAGCCGGGCAGCAGCGCGAAGCCGCCGTGCCGGCCGCGCTCGGCGTAGACCGGGACGCCCGAGGCGGAGAGCGCCTCGACGTCGCGCAGCACCGTGCGGGTGGAGACCTCCAACTCCCGTGCCAGGGCGGTCGCGGAGAGGCGGCCGTGCTGCCGCAGCAGCAGTACCAGGGAGACCAGCCGATCGGCGCGCATCCGCCGAACCTACCGGGGACCCGCCGGAAGGTCCGTCCGGAATCCCGTCGGGGATACCCGACAGAGGGTGTCGTGATTGCTTGCGAGGCTCGTTCCCGGCACCGCACGGAGCCACCACTCCCAGGAAGAGGCGAACCCGCATGGCACAGCTCACCTTCGTCAACCCGGCCGGCCTGCACGACCCGGTCCCGTTCGGCTACAGCCACACCGCCGCCGTCCCGGCCGGCGCGGAACTGGTCCTGGTCGCGGGGCAGTACGGCTCCGGACCGGACGGTGCCGTGGTCCCCGGCGGCTTCGAGGAGCAGGTGCGGCAGGCCTTCCGCAACCTGGCCACCGCCCTCGCCGCCCACGGGCTCGGTCTCGGCGACGTGGTCCGGATCCGGACCTACGTGGTCGACCACGACTTCGCCCGGCTCGGGGCGGTCTCCGGTGCGGTGAAGGAGGGTTGGGGCGACCGCCCGCCGGTGCAGACGCTGATCGGCGTCGCAGCCCTGGCCGCGCCCGACGTCCTGTTCGAGGTCGAGGCGGAGGCGGTCCGGGCACCGGCCGGGGGCCGGTAGCGGCGGGCGGTCGTTCCGGAGGGCCGGGTCAGAAGGAGGACGCGGCCTCGTCGATCAGGGCCGCGACCGACACCGGGTCGGAGGCCAGGGAGGCGTGGCCGGTGGGGAGTTCGATGGTCTTGCGGGGGTCGATCCGGGCCGCCATCCGGCGCTGGTTGTCCGGGTGGATCATGTGGTCCTGGGCGGACACCTGGTACCAGCTCGGCTTGGCGCGCCAGGCGGGGGCGGTGATCGCGTCGCCGAAGGTGGAGGCCAGCGGGGCCTTCTGGGTCACCGCCATCACCAGGCCCTCGGCCTCGGTGAGGTCCTGGGCGAAGGACTCGTGGAACTTGTCGGCCTTCACCCAGAGGTAGCCGTCGCCGTCCGGCTCCAGGTTGGCGGCCGCGGCCGGGGGGTGCTCCTGGGTGAGGCCGCCCGGGCTCTCCCCGGCGTCCGGCGCGAAGGCGGCGATGTAGACCAGGCCGACCACGTTCGGCAGGTCGCCCGCCTCGGTGATCACCGCGCCGCCGTACGAGTGGCCCACCAGCAGGACGGGACCGCCCACCTGACGGACCATCTTCCGGGTGCGCTCCGCGTCGTCGGCCAGCGAGGTCAGCGGGTTCTCCACCGCCCGGATGCCGGTGTGGCCGAGGCGGTCCAGCTCGACGATGGTCTTGGCCCAGTGGGCGGCCCCGCCCCAGAAGCCGTGGACCAGCACGATGGTGGGTCGAACGCTCATGAACTGCCCTTCCGTGTACGGACGTCGGGCGGAGGCTATCGACCGCCCGGCTGCCGGGCCGGGAGGCGGGGACGGAGCGTCACCCGGGTGGCGGTCAGGCCAGGTGGGGCAGGCAGACCAGCAGCAGGGGGAGCAGCAGCAGCGCGGCCGGGGCGGCGGCGGTCAGGGCCAGCGCCGGGCCGGAGGCGTGGCGGCGGGTGGCCAGCCGCTCGATCCGGGCCAGCGCCTGGTGCCCGGCGGTGAGGGCCGAGGCGGGAGCGCCCGCCCCGGCCACCACGCCCATCGCGGTGGCCAGCGCCCTCGTCGAGTGGCGGCGCAGCGCCCGGTCGTCGGCGGCCATCTCCAGCAGGGTGCGCACCTCGGCGTGGACCAGCCGGCCCAGCGGCAGCCGGCCGAAGGTGCGGGCCAGGGCCTGCGCCGCGCAGACGGCCAGGTGGTGACGGCCGGTCAGGTGGGCGCGCTCGTGGGCCAGCGCGGCGGCCAGCTGTTCGGGGCTGAGCGCCGCCAGGGCGCCCCGGCTGACCACGATCCGCGAGCGGCGGCCGGGCAGGCAGTAGACGGCGGGCGTCGGGTGGTCCAGCAGCAGCGCCCCGCCCGGCACCCGGCCGCGGTGGGCGGCCAGGTCCAGCAGCTCGCGGTGGCGGCGGCGTTCGCGGTGGGAGGTGTGCAGGGCGGCCAGCAGCAGCGCCAGCGGGCGGGCGGCGGTCAGCGCGGCCACCGCCAGGGCCGTGCCCGAGACCGCCTCGGGGGAGAAGCCGCACAGGTGCAGCAGACCACCGTGGTGGTGCGGCGAAGGGTCCACCAGCTGACGGATCGCCATCGCCACCGAGAGCACCGCCGACAGCCCGAGGGTCTGCCAGGTCACCACCCCCAGCACCGGGCTGCGCCTGGTCCACCGCGCACCGGCCAGCAGCGGCGGCAGCACGGCGGTCACCAGCACCGCCCAGAGCGCCAGCAGCGCGGCGGCCGTCACTCCCGGCCCCCCGGCCCGTCCAGGGCGGCCAGCGCCGCCCGCAGCGCGGCCACCTCGTCCGGGCCGATCCGCTCCACGAAGTGCGCCAGCGCGGCCGGGGTGTCCGGGGTGGAGCCGAGCGCCTCCTGCATCAGCGAGGCGGTGTACGCCTCCCGGCTGCGGGCCGGTTCGTAGACCCAGGTGCGGCCCTGCTTGTGACGGTGCAGCAGCCCCTTGGTGTGCAGGATCCCGGCCACCGTCATCACGGTCGTGTACGCCACCGGCCGCGTCGCGTTGAGGTCGTCCACCACCTCGCGCACGGTCGCCGGCCGGCCCCACCGCCAGAGCCGGTCCATGATCTCGGCTTCCAGGTCCCCGAGGCTGCGCACCACCATGGCGCCCATCGTAGTCACCCGTCCGGACCGTCCTGCTGGCCGCCGGTGGCGGGGCGGCCAAGGGTGAGGGCAGGTTCCGTTGACTGCTCTGGAGGCCGTCGTGGGTCGTCGTGTCGTGCTGGGTGTGGTGCTCGCGGGTGGGCTGCTGCTGACGGGGTGTTCGTCGGACGGCGACAAGTCGCCCTCGGCGGCGGTGCAGTCGGGGGCCTCGGCGCTGGCCTCGGCGGCGAACAGTGCCGCGAGCGGCTTCGCCTCCTCGGCCTCCTCCGCGGTGGCCTCGGCCCAGGCGGCCGCCTCCTCGGCGCTGGCCAGTGTCAAGGGCGGACTGGACGCCAAGGACGACGTCAAGCTCGGCGACGTCACCACCGACCCCGACGGCAAGTCCAGCGTCCCGGTCACCGTCACCAACTCCGGCTCCCAGCCCTACAAGTACACCCTCACCGTCAACTTCCAGGACTCGTCCGGAAACCTCCTCGACGCGGCCGTCCTCACCGTCCCCGAAACCGCCGCCGGCGCCACCACCCAGGCCACCGCCAAGTCCAACCGCGCCCTCTCCGGCACCGTCACCGCGAAGGTGGGCAGCGCCCTCCGCTACTGACGGTCACTCACAAGGGTGGGGTTGATCCCGTTTGAGGTGGATACGCTGGATGGGTCGGCGAGGATCACCCCATGGGAGCGACGATGACTGCCGTACCGGAGTGGCTGATCCCGCCCGAGGGCGGTTTCACGGCCGAAGACCTCGACACCATGCCCGACCTCCCGCCGCACACGGAGCTGCTCGACGGGAGCCTGGTCTTCATGAGTCCGCAGAAGCACTTCCACAGCGTCGTTGTGGATCTCCTGGTCTGGGCCCTTCGGCGTGGTTGCCCGGAAGGGCTCAGGGTGGTCCGGGAGATGAGCGTCGTGCTGGGGCGGCGGGACCGGCCGGAGCCGGACCTGGCGGTGGTCGAGGCGTCAGCGGTCACGGGTTCGGGCGAGGAGACCGCCTACCAGGCGGCCGAGGTCGTCCTCGCGGTCGAGGTGGTGTCGCCGGATTCGGTGGAGCGGGACAGGGAGCTGAAGCCGCGCAAGTATGCAGAAGCGGGCATTCCGTACTTCTGGCGCGTCGAGAAGGAGGAGGGGCTCAGCGCTGTCGTCTACGCGTTCGAGCTGGAACCGGCCACGCGGCGGTACGTGGGGACGGGGATCCACCGGGGGCGGTTCAAGGTGGAGGTGCCGTTCGGGGTGGAGATCGATTTGACGGAGATCGAGCGGATGTGAGGGGTTTGAAGCCGGTCCCACCCAGGTGGGACCGGCTTTTGGCTGTTCACGGGCAGGAAGAACCTTAAGGGGAGCTCAAGGGGGAACTTCGGGTCTTGACGGGGGAGTTGGTCTAGTCCATTTTTGGTGCCCAGGTGCAGGGAGCCCCTGATCCGGCGCCGGTGGTCCAGACCTCCGGTGCCGGTTCGGCGCCCCTGTTCCCGTTCCACCTCCACTGGCGTGCCCGCCAGCCCTCGCGGCCCCACCCCGCGCGGGAGGAACCCACGGGCGGCGCGGCAGTTCCCCCACGACCCGGAGGTTCACGAGCACATGAACCGAGTTATCCAGGAGCCGGCGACCCGTCGGCGCCCGAAGGGCCTGGCCGCGCTGGCGGTCGGCACGGCGGCCTCGCTGCTGCTGGGCGCGGGCCTCGCGCTGACCGCGGGCACCACCGCCCAGGCGGCGGCCGGCAACAGCACCGGTGCCCCGGCGACCAGCGGCGGCATCAAGGTCGCCTACTTCGACCAGTGGTCGATCTACGCGAACGCGTACTACCCGAAGACCATCCAGGACACCGGCGTCGCCAAGAACCTGGACTACATGATCTACTCGTTCGCCAACATCCACCCCACCAACCTCACCTGTTTCGAGGCCACCAAGGCCGCGTCCCAGGACGAGAACAACGGCAGCGCGGGTGACGGTGCGGGCGACGCGTTCGCCGACTACCAGAAGACCTTCGACGCCAACACCGCGGTGGACGGCGTCGCCGACGCCTGGGGCCAGCCGATCGCGGGCAACTTCAACCAGCTGAAGAAGCTGAAGGCGAAGAACCCGAACCTCAAGATCCTGATCTCCATCGGTGGCTGGACCTACTCGAAGTACTTCTCGGACGCGGCCGCCACGGACGCCTCCCGGAAGAAGCTGGTCTCCTCCTGCATCGACATGTTCATCAAGGGCAACCTGCCCGTCGACGCCGGCTACGGCGGCGCGGGCACGGCGGCCGGGATCTTCGACGGCATCGACATCGACTGGGAGTACCCGGGCGGCGGCGGCCACACCGGCAACCACGAGTCGGCGGCCGACAAGCAGAACTTCACCCTGCTGCTCAAGGAGTTCCGCGAGCAGCTGGACGCCCAGGGCACGGCGGACAAGAAGACCTACGGCCTCGCTGCCGCGGTCGGCGCCGGCCAGGACAAGATCAAGAACATCGAGACGGACAAGGTCGGCCAGTACCTGACCTTCCTGGACGTCATGACCTACGACATGCACGGTGGTTGGGACGCCAAGGGCCCGACGAACCACCAGGCGCCGCTGTACTCGGGCCCGAACGACCCGATGACCCCGGTCAAGCCGGGCACCGGCAAGTACTCGATCGACGCGGCCATCAAGGCGTGGACCGTGGGTGACGCCGAGTACGGCATCCCCGGCGGCTTCCCGGCCAAGAAGATCAACATGGGCATCCCGTTCTACTACCGCGGTTGGACCGGCGTGCCGAACAACGGCAAGAACGGCCTGTTCCAGACCGCGACCGGCCCGGCCGCCGGTGCCGCGATGAGCGGCAACGTGCCCGGCATCCAGATGTACAAGGAGCTCGCGGGCTTCGTCGACAACCCGGCGAAGACCTTCTGGGACGACCAGGCGAAGACCACGTACTTCTACGACGGCTCCACCTTCTGGTCCGGTGAGGACGCCCGCTCGATCCAGGCCAAGGTCGACTACGCGCACTGCAACGGCCTGGGCGGCTCCTTCGCCTTCTCCCTCTACGACCTGGGCACCAAGACCGCCCTGTTCGACAAGATGGTGTCGGCCACCAACGGCTCCGCCGCCGACTGCCCGGCCGCGCCGACCGCCTCGCCGTCCCCGAGCCAGTCGGCCAGCCCGTCGGCCAGCGCCTCCCCGAGCACCTCGGCCTCGCCGTCGGCCAGCCCGAGCGTGACCAGCTCCCCGTCCTCCACGGTGACCTACCCGACTCCGCCGGCCAACGCCTGCGCCCAGTCGTGGAGCGCCGGTGCGGTGTACGCCACCCCGACCAAGGTCTCCTGGAAGGGTCACAACTACACCAACAAGTGGTGGACCACCAACGAGGACCCCTCGCTGAGCGGTCAGTGGGGCGTCTGGACCGACAACGGCGCCTGCGTCGTGGTCGCGACCCCGTGATCTGAGCACTCGTCAGGAAGGCCCCGGACTCCACTGGAGTCCGGGGCCTTCCGGCGTTCGGGGCGGGGACGGGATCAGAGGTCCTCGGTGCGGCCGAGGGCGTCCGGCTGGCTCTCCTCGATCCGGCGCAGCATCCGGCCGAGCATCTCGGAGAGCGCCGGGCGTTCGCCGGCGGTGATGTCCTGGAGCAGCTCCTCCTCGAAGACCGCCGCCATCCGCATGGACTCCAGCCACTTGGCCCGCCCGTTCGCGGTCAGCTCGATGATCACCCGGACCCGGTTGGCCTCGTCCCGCTCCCGGGTGACCAGGTCCTCGGCCACCATTCGGTCGATCCGGTGGGTCATCGCGGCCGGGGTCAGCCCCAGCCGCTTGGCCAGGTCGCCGGGCCCCAGCTGGTAGGGGCTGCCGGCCACCACCAGCGCCTTGAGCACCTCCCACTCGGCGGGTGTGATCCCGAGCACGGTGAGCTGGCGGCCGTAGGCGACGCTCATCCGCCGGGCGACCCGGGAGAGGGTGGACACGATGGTCTCCACCTGAGGGTCCACGGTGGGGAACTCCCGCTGGTAGACGGCCACCTGCTCGGCGATGGCCAGCTCGCCGGGGTTCGGCGTAGCGGGTCTGGGTGCGCTCATGGCTCCATCCTCCCACGGCTCGGTGCACCTGTTAAGACTTTGACAAGCAAGGCTTCCAGTCCTTAGAGTTTAGGTCTGAAATCTTCTGGGCTTAAGAGTATCTCTTGAAAGGGTGTGCACGGTGGCCGGCACGGTGAAGCAGCAGGGCAGGCGTCTCGGGGCGGGCGGTCCGCTGCGCCGCGTCCAGATCGGAAACGCGCTCAGCGCGTTCGGCAGCGGGTTCACGATGCCGTACATGTTCGTCTACGTGGACCAGGTGCGCGGGCTGGGCTCGCTGGCCGCCGGGATGGTGTTCACCGTCTTCGCGCTGGCCGCGCTCGCCGTGCTGCCGTTCACCGGCCGGGGCATCGACCGGTACGGGCCGCGGCCGGTGCTGCTGGCCGGTGCCGCGATGGCCGCCACCGGCGCGTTCGCCTTCGGGCACGCCACCGGCACGGCCGCGCTGATGGTCTCCTCCTTCCTGTTCGGCGCCGGTGTGACGACCTGTCAGCCCGCGCTGGCCACGATGATCGTGCGCTGCTCGACCAAGGCGAGCCGCTCGCGGGCCTTCGCGCTCCAGTTCACCCTGATCAACCTCGGCATGGGCATCGGCGCCCTGGTCGGCGGCCAGATCGTGGACGTGGCCGAGCCGGCCAGCCTGACCCGCCTGTTCACCATCGAGGCGCTCACCTTCCTCGGCCTGGCCCTGGTGACCGGCACCGCCCGGATCCCGGCCGCCGAGCCGGTGCTCACCCCGGCCGGCGGCTCCAAGGGCCCGCAGGGGCTCACCGCGCTGGTCAAGGACAAGGCGATGCTGCGGCTCTGCCTGCTCGCGGGTCTGATCTTCTTCACCTGCTACGGCCAGTTCGAGTCCGGCGTCGCGGCCTTCGCCACCGACACCGTCGGCACCGCCCCGTCCACCCTGGGCCTGGCGATCGGCGCCAACGCGCTGACCATCGTGGTGCTGCAGATGTTCGTCGTGAAGATCACCGAGCGCCGCCGCCGCACCACGGCGATGGCCGCCGCCGGCGTGGTCTGGCTGGGCGCCTGGCTGATGGCCCTGGTGGCCGGACTGGTCCGGGGCGAGGCGGTGGCCGCCACCGTCGCGATCATCGCGGTCTACGCGCTGTTCGGCGTCGGCGAGTCGCTGCTGGCCCCGACCCTGGGCCCGATCGTCGCCGACCTGGCCCCGGCCCGGCTGCTCGGCACCTACAACTCCGGCTACGCGCTGGTGAAGCAGATCGCCATCGCGGTCGGCCCCGCCGTCGGCGTGCTGCTGGTCGGCTCCGGCACCTGGCCGGTCTACCTGGCCGCGATGACGCTCTGCACCGTGCTGATCGTGGTGCTGGCGCTGCGCCTGCGGGTCGAGCTGACGCCGGCTCAGGACAACGCCCGGATCACCGTCGAGAAGCTCGGCACCGCGGCCTGATCCGGCCCCTCGCGAGCCCCACGGCCCGGCCGTCACCCGAGAATGCGTCGGGTGACGGCCGGGTCTACGTTTGAGGGACGTGGAGCGCGTCGGTACGGCCGTGCGGGGTGTCCCGCCGTCCCGGCGCCGGGGGAGGGCGGCACGCCGGACCAACAGCAGGGGCGCCCCTCCTGAGAGGGCGAGTGCCATGGCCGCCGAACTCCACCCCAAACTGCTGGCCGATCTGCGCGCCGGCTTCGCCGGTGAGGTGATCACCCCCGACGGAGCCGGGTACGACGAGGCCCGCACGGTCTTCAACTCGATGATCGACCGTCATCCCCGGGTGATCGCCCAGTGCGAGAGCCCGGCCGACGTGGCCGCCGCGATCGCCTTCGGCCGGCAGAACGGCCTGGAGATCGCCGTCCGGGCCGGCGGCCACGCCGTCACCGGAGCCTCCGTCAACGACGGCCTGGTGGTCGACCTGCGCCGGATGAACTCCGTGGTGGTCGACCCGGAGGAGGGCACCGTACGGGTCGGCGGCGGAGCGGTGATGGCCGACCTGGACCGGGCCACCCAGCCCTACGGCCTGGCCACCACCGGCGGCCGGGACTCCTCCACCGGCGTGGCCGGGCTGACCCTCGGCGGCGGCTCCGGCTGGCTGGAGCGCAAGTACGGCCTGGCCTGCGACAACCTGCTCGCGGTCACCCTGGTGACCGCCGAGGGCGAACTGGTCACCGCCGACGAGGACCGTCACCCCGAGCTGTTCTGGGCCCTGCACGGCGGCGGCGGGAACTTCGGCGTTGCCACCCAACTGACCTTCAAGCTCCACGAGTTGCCCAACTTCACGATGGCCATGCTGCTCTGGCCGCCGGAGGCCGGCCCCACCGTCCTGCGCCGCTACACCGAGTACATGGCGGCCGCGCCCGACGAGGTCGGCGGCGGCTTCGTCTACCTCACCGGCCCGCCCGAGCCCTTCGTCCCCGAGCAGCTGGTCGGCAAGCTGACCGTCGCCGTGCTGCTCACCTACACCGGCGGCGAGGCGGCGGCCCGCGAGGCGTTCGCCCCGATGCTGGCCGACGGCCACGCCGGGGAGATGATCGCCGAGCTCCCGTACGCGGACGTCCAGTGCATGCTGGACGACCCGCCCGGGGAGCGGAACTACTGGTCGGCCGAGTACCTGAGCGAGTTCCCCGGGCAGGCCGCCGACCTGTTCTGCGCCCGGGCGCCGGAGATGATCTGCCCCTCCGCCTCGATCCACGTGGTGTTCCCGATGGGCGGCGCGGTGGCCCGCGGCGCGGGCGACCACCCGGTGCCCTGGCGGGTGGCCCCCTGGGCGGTCCACCCGTTCGGGGTCTGGGAGGACCCGGCCGACGACGCGCGGGGCGCGGCCTGGGTGCACGCGGTGCGGGACGACATGAAGCCCTGGTCGATCGGCGCCGTCTACCTCAACTTCATCGGCGACGAGGGCCCGGACCGGGTCGCCGCCGGGCTCGGCACCGGCAACGCCCGCCGGCTGGCGGCCGTGAAGTCGGCCTACGACCCGGAGAACGTCTTCCACCTGAACCACAACATCGTCCCGGCCTGAGGTGATCGTCCTCGCCTGACCCGCCGTCACGGCTAGGATTCCCGGCAAAGCCGACAAAACTGTCGGACGGTCAGGGCGCAGGGCCAGGCGACGAATCGGCGAGGGCATGACGGCGACGACGCAAGCGGACGTGGGCAGGACCGTCGTCGAGAGGGTGCAGCAGTCCTGGCCGGCCCGGCACTCGGGCTGGCTCGGGCCGCTCGCGGTGGCGCTCTTCGCCGGGCTGCTGCGGTTCTGGAACCTCGGGTACCCCAACGCCTTCGTCTTCGACGAGACGTACTACCCCAAGGACGCCTGGTCCCTGCTCCAGCAGGGCTACGAGGGCGTCTGGCCGGACGACGCCAACGCGCTGATCCTCGGCGTCCCGCAGCAGATCCCGCTGACCAGCGCCCCCGAGTTCATCGCCCACCCGCCGCTGGGCAAGTGGGTCATCTCGCTCGGTGAGTGGGCCTATGGCCTGCACCCGCTCGGTTGGCGGTTCGCGGTCGCCCTGCTCGGCGCCGTCACGGTGCTGATGCTGGCCCGGATCGGGCGCCGGCTGTTCGGCTCCACCCTGCTGGGCTGCACCGCGGCGCTGCTGATGGCGGTGGACGGCCTCCAGTTCGTGATGAGCCGGGTCGGCCTGCTGGACGGCGTGCTGATGTTCTTCGTGCTGGCCGCCTTCGGCTGCCTGCTGGTTGACCGCGACCGGACGCGCGAGCGGCTGCCCGCGTACCGCACCGAGGGTGCGGTCGACGGCGACCGCACCCGGCTCGGGTGGCGGCCCTGGCGGCTGGCCGCCGGGGTGCTGCTCGGCTGCGCCTGCTCGGTGAAGTGGAACGGCCTCCCCGTGCTGGCCGCCCTCGGCCTGCTGACCGTGCTCTGGGACCAGGCCGCCCGCCGCCGGGCCGGGGCCCGCCGGCCCTGGCCCTCGATGCTGCGCCGCGACGCGGTGCCCGCCTTCCTCTCCACGGTCGGCGTCGCGGCCCTGGTCTACCCGCTCTCCTGGACCGGATGGTTCGTCACCGACGGCGGCTACGACCGGCAGTGGGCCCAGGGGTCGTCCTGGGTGCCCGCCGCGCTGCGGAGCTGGTGGCACTACCAGCAGCAGATGTACGACTTCAACACCGGCCTCTCCACCCCGCACACCTACCAGTCCAACGCCTGGAGCTGGCTGGTCCAGGGCCGTCCGGTCTCCATGTACTGGCAGCAGGTGCCCAACGGCCAGCAGGGCTGCACCAGCTCCGGCGGCTGCGCCTCGCAGATCCTCGCCCTCGGCACCCCGCTGCTCTGGTGGGCGGGCTGCTTCGCCCTGCTGTACGCGCTGTGGCGGTGGTTCTTCCGGCGTGACTGGCGCTCCGGCGCGGTGCTCTGCGCGGTGGCCGGGATCTACCTGCCCTGGTTCGGCTACCAGGGGCGCACCACCTTCTCCTTCTACATGGTGGTGCTGGTGCCCTTCCTCTGCCTGGCCGTGGCCCAGATGCTCGGCGCCCTGCTCGGGCCGGAGGGCTGCTCGGCGGAGCGGAGGCGCTGGGGAGCGGCGGGGGCGGGGGCGATCGTGCTGGCCGTGGTGGGATGCTTCGCGTTCTTCCTGCCGCTCTACACGGCGGAGGTGATCCCGATGTCGGACTGGCAGGACCGGATGTGGTTCACCACCTGGATCTGATGGCCGCTCAACTGCTGCCCGTCGGACCCGCGCTGGGGGTGGCGACGGCGCTGCTGCTCGCGGCCGGCGTCGCGGTGGCCGGGCTGGGCCGGCTCGGGCACGGGGCGGCGGTGCTGCGGGCCGGGCTGCGGGCGGTGCTCCAGCTGGCCGCGGTGGCGTTGGTGATCACCTGGGTGGCCGGGTCGATGTGGACCTCGGCCGCCTTCGTGCTGCTGATGTTCGCGGTGGCGGTCCGTACGGCGGGGCGGCGGATGGTCCCGGCCGGCCGTGGGTGGGGGTGGGCCGCGGTGCCGATCGGGGCGGGGGTGTTCCCGGTGCTGCTGCTCCTGCTCGGCTCCGGGCTGCTGCCCTTCCAGGGCCTCTCGGTGATCCCGGTCGCGGGCATCCTGACCGGCGGCGCGCTGACCGCCACCTCGTTGGCCGGGCGCCGCGCGCTGGACGAGCTGACGCAGCGTCGGGGAGAGGTGGAGGCCGCCCTGGCGCTCGGTTTCGAGGAGCGCGACGCCCGGCTGGAGATCTGCCGCACGGCCGCGGCCACCTCGCTGGTCCCGGCGCTCGACCAGACCAGGACGGTGGGGCTCGTCACGCTGCCCGGGGCCTTCGTCGGGATGCTGCTGGGCGGGGCGAGCGCGGTGGAGGCCGGGGCGGTGCAGCTCTTCGTGCTGGTCGCGCTGCTGGTGGTGGAGGCGGTGGCGGTCGTGGTGGTGCTGGAGCTGGTTGGCCGGGGCGCGGTCAGCAGGTAGGCTTGCCGGGTTGTTGAAGGGGAGTAGCCCTCCACCGGAGCGTCGACATACTGGCTCGCCCTTACGGGAGCCCGGTGCCCGGGACACCCGTTCGCGGGTGTCGGCGAGACCTTCGGCCGCAGTGCTGTGAACATTGACCAGTGCTGCCGTGCCGAGGCGTCCCCTTCCACGGGTCATCGCGGCGGGCAGCCCCGACCCGATGAAGGGCCACACGCTCCGATGAGTATCACCGTCGCCGCGATCACCTTCGGCATCGTCTTCCTCGCCGAACTCCCCGACAAGACCGCGCTGGCCTCCCTGGTGCTCGGCACCAAGTACCGCGCGAGCTACGTCTTCGCGGGCATCGCCGCCGCCTTCGCCCTCCAGGTGGGCATCGCCCTGGTGGCCGGCCACCTGCTCTCGCTGCTGCCGCAGCGCTGGGTGGAGGGCGTCACCGGTCTGCTCTTCCTGGCCGGCGCGGTGATGCTGCTCTGGCCCAAGGGCGAGGAGGAGGACGAGGGCCACGAGGCCAAGCAGCCCTCCTCCGGCTCCTTCTGGAAGGTGGCCGGCGCGAGCTTCCTGCTGGTCGCGGTGGCCGAGTTCGGCGACCTCACCCAGATCATGACCGCCAACCTGGCCGCCAAGTACGCGGATCCGCTCTCCGTCGGCATCGGTGCCTGGCTGGCGCTGTGCTCGGTCAGCGCCATCGCCATCCTGGGCGGGCAGAAGCTGCTCCAGTACGTCCCGATGAAGGTGATCATCCGGGTGGCGGCCTGCATCATGCTGGCGATGTCCGCCTTCAGCCTCTTCAAGGCCGCCACGGGCTGACGGTCAGCTCCGCTTCTCCAGCGCCGCGCGGGTCTTGGGACCGTAGACACCCCTGGGGTCGCCCTTGACCTCGCGCGGGACGTTGTCCTGGAAGTACTTGACCGCCCGCACGGTCTCCTCGTCGTACACGCCCTCGGTGAAGTCGACGTCCCAGGCGATCCAGGGGAGGGCGGTGAGCAGGCGCTGCTGGAGCTCGGCCACGTCGGGGCCCTCCATGTGGAGCTCCAGCACCCGGGGGGTCGGCGGCGGTGCGGGAGTGGTGGTGCTCGGCGCCGCGCTGGTCGGCGCCGCCGAGGTGACGGGGGCCGGGGCGACCGGGGCCGTGGTGGTGGGGGCGGCGGTCGTGGTGCGGGTCTGGGTGGGCTTGGGCTTGGCGGTGGTGCGGGTGGCGCTCGGGGAGCCGGTGGCCGAGGGGGTCTCGGCGGCCGACTCGGGGGTGGGGGTGGGGCTGGGCTGGTAGGAGCCGACCGGGACGGGCAGGGCGTTGTCGTTCGAGTCCTTCGCCTCGGTGGGGGCGAGCAGGAAGGCCAGGCCGGCGCCGACCGCCGCGATGCCCACGCCCGCGCCGATGATGACGGTGCGTCTGCGCCCGGCCGACTCCTGCTCCTGCTGACGCCGCTCGGCCCGGCCGCCGGGAGCGCCCTGGGGCACGTTGCGGAAGCCGAAGACGCCGAGGTCGGCCTCGGCGGTGGGCGGCGGCGGGGGCGGGCCGGGCACCAGCTGGAGGTCCGCGATCTGTTGGACCGGGATCGGTTGCTGGGTGGGCGCGGGCGGCACCGGGTACCCGGGCGGCGCGGGCGGTGCGGGCGGAACCGGGGGGAGCAGCTGGGTGGCGGCGGCGTCCTGCGGCGGCGCGGCCATCGGCGGGGCGGCCGTCGGCGGCGCGACCGTCGGCGGCGCGGGCGGCATCAGCTGGGTGGCGAAGCCGTCCGGCGGGACGGGCGGCATGACCTGGGTGGCGAATGGGTCGTCCGCCGGGGCGGCCGGGGCGGGCACGTACGGCCGGACCAGCGGCCCCTCGTGGTGCTCTCCCGGCATGGGCCGGCCTCCTCGGTGGTGGTGGCGCTCGAACGGGGCTGATTATGCAGGAGGTTCCGGTGGGTGGACAGGGACGCAGGGGAGCTTGTCCGGGTTGGTGCCGAATCCGGACAGGTGAAGGATCGGTGGCCGTCAGCGGTACGGATGGCGCAGCGAACTGATGCCGAATCAGACATTTCTGACATCATGGGGGAATCTGTCTGATCATCATTCCGGGTGCGGTGCGGGTACCGTGCGGGCCCCCAGCAGCGAGGAGCGGGCATGGCGGAGGCGGCCACGCCGGTGCGGTCCGGGGAGCCGGAGCCCCCGGGGGAGACGGTCCACAAGCTGTGGGTGCCGATCGGCGCCCTGCTGCTGGCGATGCTGCTGGCGGCGCTCGACCAGACCATCGTCTCCACCGCGCTGCCCACCATCGTCAGCGACCTGGGCGGCCTGGAGCACCTCTCCTGGGTGGTCACCGCGTACATGCTGGCCTCCACGGCGGCCACCCCGCTCTGGGGCAAGCTCGGCGACATGTACGGCCGCAAGCGCTTCTTCCAGGCCTCGATCGTGCTCTTCCTGATCGGCTCCGGCCTCTGCGGACTGGCCCAGAACATGGGCGAGCTGATCGCCTTCCGCGCGCTCCAGGGCCTGGGCGGCGGCGGTCTGATGGTGCTCTCGCAGGCGATCGTCGGCGACCTGGTCCCGCCGCGCGACCGCGGCAAGTACCAGGGCCTGTTCGGGGCGGTCTTCGGCGTCACCAGCGTGCTCGGGCCGCTGCTCGGCGGCGTCTTCGTCGACAACCTCAGCTGGCGCTGGGTGTTCTACGTCAACCTGCCGATCGGCATCGTGGCGCTGCTGGTGATCGCCGCCGTGCTGCACGGCAGCGAGGTGAAGCGGCAGCACACCATCGACTACCTCGGCACCGTCCTGATCGCCGCGGTCGCCACCTGCCTGGTGCTGATGACCTCGCTCGGCGGCACCACCTGGGAGTGGGGCTCCTGGCAGATCATCGGCCTCGGGGTGCTCGGACTGTTGCTGCTCGCGGTCTTCGTCCAGGTGGAGCGCCGGGCGGTGGAGCCGGTGCTGCCGCTGCGGCTGTTCCGCTCGTCGACCTTCAGCCTGGTCGCGGTGATCTCCTTCGTGGTCGGCTTCGCGATGTTCGGGGCGCTGACCTACCTGCCGACCTTCCTCCAGGTGGTCATGCAGGTCTCGCCGACCATGTCCGGCATCCACATGCTGCCGATGGTGCTGGGCATGCTGCTCACCTCGATCGGCTCCGGCCAGATCGTCTCCCGCACCGGCCGCTACCGGGTCTTCCCGATCGCCGGCACCGCCGTGACGGCGGTCGGCCTCTGGCTGCTCTCCCGGCTCACCGAGCACAGCTCCACCACCGAGATGAGCCTCTACTTCCTGGTCTTCGGCCTCGGGCTCGGCCTGGTGATGCAGGTGCTGGTGCTGATCGTGCAGAACTCGGTCGGCTACGAGGACCTCGGCGTGGCCACCGCCGGCGCCACCTTCTTCCGCTCGATCGGTGCCTCCTTCGGCGTCTCGATCTTCGGCACGATCTTCGCCAGCGGGCTCAACCGGCGCCTGGTCGAGGACCTGACCGGCGTTCAGCTGCCGCCCGGCTTCAGCCCGGAGGCGATCTCCTCCGACCCGCGCTCGATCGCCACCCTGCCCGCGCCCGCCCAGGCCGGGATCTACCACGCCTACGCCGAGTCGATCACCCAGGTCTTCCTCTACGCGGTGCCGGTCGCGGTGCTCGCCTTCGTGCTCGCGCTCTTCCTGCGGGAGCAGCCGCTGCGCACCACCGTCACCGCCCCTGACCTCAGCGAGTCGATCGGGGTCAACCCGGTGGAGCGCTCCTCGCTGGACGAGATCGCCCGGGCCCTGTCGGTGCTCGGCACCCGGGACGCCCGCCGCGACCTGTTCCGCCGGATCACCGCCGAGGCCGGGCTCGACCTCAAACCCGCCTCCAGCTGGCTCATCCTCCAGATGCACCGCCACGGCTACGCCGAACCGGCCGAACTCGCCGAGCACAAGACCGTGCCGGTGGCCGTCATCGAGGAGGCCGCCCGCGAGGTGGAGGGCCGCGGCCTGGCGGTCCGCAACGGGCTGCCGCTGCGCCTCACCGAGGCCGGGGCCGAGGTCGCGGACCGGCTGGTCGCCGCCCGCCGCTCCCAACTCGCCAAGCTCCTCGGCGACTACGACGAGCAGCAGTTCACCGAACTCGCCGACCTGCTCACCAAGCTCAGCTCCCAGCTCGGCGGCGACCGGCCCGACCGGGCCCCGCAGCCGCCGCAGCGCGGCGAGGGCCGGACGTACTGAGGCGGCCCGCCGCAGGTGCCCGTGAGGGACGGCCGGACTGCCCCGGTGACCGACGGACACTGCCCGGGAGTACGTCAACTGGCGGAGGTGGGTACGCACTCCGTCGATAGGGTCTGTTCCCGCCGCCACTGATCCGGAGGGCCTCACCCGTCATGCGCATCGGACTGTCCATTCCCCAGTACGGCCGGTTCGCCGGCCCCGGGCTGTCGGCCCGGCTCGCGGCCGACGCGGAGCAGATCGGCTACGACAGCCTCTGGGTCGGCGACCGCATCCTGGTCCCGCGCGAGCCGCAGAACCGCTACCCCGGCGGGACGGGTGTGGCACCCGACGAGCACCGGACTTTCCTGGACCCGCTGACCCTGCTCACCGTCGCGGCCGGGGCGACCCGGCGGGCCCGCCTGGGCACCAGCACCTTGAACGCCCTCTGGTACCCGCCGGTCCTGCTGGCCCGTACCCTCACCACCCTCGACGTGGTCAGCGACGGGCGGTTGGAGGTGGGGCTCGGGTTGGGCTGGTCCAAGGACGAGTACCAGGCGGTGGGCGTCCCCTGGCGGGGCCAGGCGGCGCGGCTGGAGGAGACGCTGGACGTCCTGGAACGGATCTGGGCCGACGGCGAGGAGGTCTCCCACACCGGCAACCTGTGGACCGTCCCGCCCTCCGCCATCCAGGCCAAGCCCGTCCAACGCCCGCGCCCGCCCCTGCTGTTGGGCGGCACCAGCCCCGGCGCCCTGGAGCGGGCCGGCCGCCGCGCCGACGGCTGGCTCGGCGTCGGCCTCCCCCTCCCCGCCCTCACCTCCCTCTGGACCACCGTCCGCGGCCACGCCGAGGCGGCCGGCCGCGACCCCGACGCCCTCCGCCTCGTCCTGCGTGTCAACCCCGTCCTCACCCCGACCGAGGACGACCGCACCCCCGGCCGCGGCACCCCGCACCAGCTCGCGGCCTACCTCGCCTCCGCCGTACGGCAGTTGGGCGCCGAGCCGCTGATCGACCTGCACTTCGCGGCCCGGGACGGGGACGAGTACCTGGCCCACGCCCAGACCCTGCACGACCTGCTGCGGGACGCGGCAGTATGAACTCCCGGAATCCCTGAGTCAGTTGACCGGGCGGGAGCGGGACTCGTCGATGACGGTGAAGCCGGTGGCGTCGTAGAGGTTCATGGCGACCTCGTTGCCGCCGAAGACGTTGAACATCAGGGAGTCGTCGCCGCCCTGGCGGGTGATCCACTCGCCGGCGGCCATGGCGGCGCGGCCGTGGCCCTTGCCGCGGTGCTGCTCGTGGATCTCCAGGGAGAAGCCGAAGGTGGTGCCGGGGAGGAAGGAGTGCTGGACCCAGCCGGTGCCGACCACCTCGCCGGCGGCTTCGAAGGCGTAGAAGCCGTGGCCGGGGGTGTGCTGGCCCTGGGGGAGCTCCTCGGCGAAGTCGCGGTCGGACTTGGCCTTGGCCTCCTCGGGGGTGAGGGCGCCGGCCCGGAGGATGTCGAAGATGTACGCGGCCTCTTCCGAGGCGCGCCAGGCGGGGAACTCGGCCTCGGTGAGCGGACGGACCGTCAGGCCGGGTGGCGGCTGCGGGGGTTCGGTGATGGAGAAGGTGCGCATCCGGTTCTGGCCGATGACGGGGTAGTCGGCGAACGGGCCGGGGCCGCCGGTGCGGCGGGTCTCGATCCGGGTGGCGCCCCGTTCGGCGCACCAGCGTTCGGCGAAGGGGAGCGCGGCCGGGTCGGTGAGGTCGTGGACGCCGCCGAAGCCGTCGACGACGGAGAGGGCGAGCCAGTGGGTGCCGTCGGTGAGGACGGTCCAGTCGGGGAGGCGCTTGGTCCTGCGGTCGAGGAGGGCCTGGGCGAGGGCGGGTGAGCATCCGGCCTCCTGGTAGGCGGCCAGCGTCCGCCGCGCGAAGTCGGCCTGCCAGACGGTTCGGTCGCTCGCTACCTGATAGTCGGTCATCGGGCCACCCTAGGAGCGGGGCCCGCCGATGGGCAGTGAATTACCGGGCGGGTGTCAGGCCTCGCAGGCGTGGTCGCCGGGGGAGGTGTTGATCCGGCCCAGCAGCTTCCGCAGGGTGGTGCGTTCGCGTTCGGAGAGGTCGCCGAAGAGGGTGGACTCGACCTCGGTGAGGGTGCGGTCGAGGTGGTCGAGGGTGGTGGTCCCGGCCGGGGTGATCTCGACGATGTGGCGGCGGCGGTCGGCCGGGTCGCGGCGGCGCTCGACCAGACCGGCGCCCTCCAGGTCGTTGAGCAGGGCGACCAGCACGCTCGGGTCGACGCCGAGCCGCTCGGCGAGCTGCCGTTGGCCGACCGGGGCGGAACCGAGGTGCATCAGGGTCATGGTGTGCCGCGGGCCGAGGCCGCTGGTGCTGAGGGCGCGGCGGATGCGGGTGTCGGTGGCCGCGCCGTGCCAGGCCAGCACGAACCCGAGTCGGTCCATCGGACCGTCGGCCGGTCCCTCGGCGTTCTCCATGGGCCCATCGTAGCTGGGGGAGAATCATTGGTTGACTTATATCGTTGATGGTGTTCAATGATTGCCGTCCATCCATGAATGATCCCCCTGGAGTCCCCGTGTTCATCGCGTACGTCGTGCTGGCCGTCCTGCTCGCGGTCGGCCTGAGCTTCTCGGCCCGCGCCTTCCTGGCGAAGGACCCCAAGATCGTCGGCGGCCTCCCCGCCCTCGGCGTCCCCGAGAGTCGTCTCCCGCTGCTGGCCGCCGCCAAGGCGGCGGGCGCGCTCGGTCTGCTCGCGGGCATCGCCTTCCGTCCGCTCGGCATCGCCGCCGCCGTCGGCCTGGTGCTCTACTTCCTCGGCGCGGTGGTCGCCCACCTGCGGGTCGGCGACACCAAGGGCGCACCCGGCTCGGTGCTCTTCACCCTGCTCTCGGCGGCGGCCCTGGCGCTCGCGGTCGCCTCCTGACGTCCTGCGGGAGGGGCGAACCACCGTTCGGGGGAGCCTCGTTGGCATCCGGAGTAGCGGGCTGGCGGGTGGCCCGCCCCGGGTACGACGATCGCGGCATGAGAACGCGCACCGTGCTCGGGGCCCTCGCCCTCGCGGCCACCCTTCCCCTGTTCCTGTCCGCCCCCGTCCAGGCCGCGCAGCGGTCCGGCCAGGACCACCGCGCCGCCAGGAGCTTCGCGGACATCATGGACCTCGACGCGGGGGCGATCGCCTTCGCCGACGGCGTCCTCGGCGCGAGCGGAGCGGAAGGAGCGATGGCGGTGCCCGGGAACGTCCTCGGGAACCTTCCCCCGGTGCTCCCGCACTGAGGGTGGCGCACTGCCCCGTAAGGTGGGTGGCATGTCTGTCGTGAAGATCAACGTGTTGACGGTGCCCGCCGAGATGCGGGAGACGCTGGAGCAGCGGTTCGCCTCCCGGGCCGGCTCGGTCGAGGGCTCGGACGGCTTCGAGTGGTTCGAGCTGCTCCGCCCGGTCGAGGGCAGCGACCGCTACCTCGTCTACACCCGCTGGGCCAGCGAGGAGCACTACCAGGCCTGGGCCGACGGCCCGGCCCGCGCCGCCCACGGCGGCGGTGCCCCGAAGGACGGCGAGCAGCCCCGCCCGGCCGCCACCGGCGCCGAGCTCTGGTCCTTCGAGGTCGTCCAGTCGGCGGGCCCGAAGCAGGCCTGACGCCAGGCGAGTTGCCCCCACCGGCCCCGGCCCGCCCCTAGGGCGCGCCGGGGCCTTCGCGTGTCGGGACAACGGCCCTGCCGTCGGTGGGCTCGAAGGTGGCCGGGGTGGTGAAGGCGGCGCGGCGGGTGGCTCGGCGGAGGGTGCGGAGGACGGGGGCGCCGATGGTGAGGCAGAGGGTGGCGGTGAGGGCGGCGCGGGGGAGGTCCCAGCCGAGGGAGGTGGTGAGGCAGTAGGCGAGGAAGTGGGCGAGGTTGGTGGTGAGGGGGGCGTCGGGGGAGTAGGAGAGGGCCGGGGGGAGGCCGGCGCCGAGGTAGGGCCAGCCCTGGAGGTTCATGACGGTGCCGTAGGCGAGGGCGGAGAGGGCGCCGTAGGTGGCGAGCAGGGCGAGTTCGCGGCGGCCGCGGAGGGTGGCGGGGCCGGGGAGGAGGCCGGCGCCGAGGCAGACCCAGCCCATGCTGAGCATCTGGAACGGGAGCCAGGGGCCGACGCCGGCGGTGAGCAGGGCGGAGGCGAACATGGTGAGCGCGCCGAGGACGAAGCCGAAGCCCGGGCCGAGCACCCGGCCGGAGAGCACGATCAGGAAGAACATCGGCTCCAGCCCGGCGGTGCCCGCGCCGAGCGGGCGCAGCGCCGCGCCGACCGCGGCCAGCACGCCGAGCAGGGCGACCGACTTGGCGTCCAACCCGGCCTGCCCGTCGCCGCCTTCGGAGATCTGGGCGATGACGACGCCGATGAGCAGGGGCATCAGCAGCGCGAACAGCCACGGGGCGTCCGCGGAGTGGTAGGCCAGGGTGGAGGAGGGGTCGGCGAGCAGCGGCCAGCCGAAGGCGATCACGCCGATGACGGTGATGAGCAGGAGCAGGGCGATGGAGCGGCGGCCGAGAGGGACGGGGCGGTCGAGGGAGGTCGCGGGGGCGGTCACGAGGCGGACTCCGCGAGGGCGGCGGTGACCTGGGGGACCGTCAGCCAGGGGAGCGGGGCGAGGACCTTGGCGACCTGGGGGGCGAAGGCCGGGGAGGAGACCACGATCTCGGCGCTCGGGCCGTCCGCGACGATCTCGCCGTCGGCCAGGATGACGGTGCGGTGGGCGAGTTCGGCGGCCAGCTCCACGTCGTGGGTGGCGAGCAGGACGGCGTGGCCGTCGGCGGCGAGTTCGCGCAGGACGGTGACCAGGCGGGCCTTGGCGGCGTAGTCCAGGCCGCGGGTGGGCTCGTCCAGCAGGAGCAGTGGGGGGCGGGCGGTGAGGACGACGGCCAGGGCGAGGGTGAGCCGTTGGCCCTCGGAGAGGTCGCGGGGGTGCAGGGCGTCGTCGATGCCGGGGAGCAGCCGGGCCACCAGGGCGCGGCAACTGCCGGGCTCCGCGCCGGAGTCGGCGTCGGCCCCGGCGCACTCGGCGGCCACCGTCTCGGCGTAGAGGAGGTCGCGCGGGTCCTGCGGGACGAGGCCGACGTGGCGGATCAGCTCGCGGGGCTTGGCCCTGTGCGGGGCGGTGGCCAGCTCGCCGAGCCGGACGGTGCCGGAGTCGGGGCGGTGCAGGCCGGTGAGGGTGGCGAGCAGGGTGGACTTGCCCGCGCCGTTGCGGCCCATCAGGGCGGTGATCTCCCCGGCGGAGAGGGCGAGTTGGACGCCCCGCAGGACCGGGTTCGGACCGCGCCGGACCACCAGGCGGCCGACCTCGGCCAGGGTGGGGCCGGAGGTGGCGGAGGCGGCGGGCGGGGTGCGGCCGTCGAGGGCGGCGCGCAGCGGGGCGGCCTTGCGGCGGGCGTCCCGGACGGTCAGCGGCAGCGGGCTCCAGCCGGCCGCCCGGCCGAGGCCGACCACCGGCGGGTGGACCGGCGAGACGGCCATCACGGCGGCCGGATCGTCCAGCAGGGGAGGGGAGTCGGGGGAGAGCAGCAGCACCTGGTCGGCGTACTGGACCACCCGCTCCAGGCGGTGTTCGGTGAGCAGCACGGTGGTGCCGAGGTCGTGCACCAGGCGCTGCAGCACGGCGAGCACCTCCTCGGCCGCGCCGGGGTCGAGGGCGGAGGTCGGCTCGTCCAGCACCAGGACCCGGGGGTGGGCCGTGAGCACGGAGCCGATGGCGACGCGCTGCTGCTGGCCGCCGGAGAGGGCGGAGAGCGGGCGGTCGCGCAGCTCGGCGAGGCCCAGCAGGTCGAGGGTCTCCTCCACCCGGCGGCGCATCACCTCGGGGGCCAGGCCCAGGGACTCCATGCCGTAGGCGAGTTCGTCCTCGACGGTGTCGGTGACGAAGTGCGCCAGCGGGTCCTGGCCCACGGTGCCGACAACGTCGGCGAGTTCGCGCGGGCGGTGCTCCCGGGTGTCCCGGCCGGCCACGGTGACCCGGCCGGTCAGCACGCCGCCGGTGAAGTGCGGGACCAGGCCGCTCACGGTGCCCAGCAGGGTGGACTTGCCGACCCCGGACGGGCCGACCACCAGGCAGAGTTCGCCCTCCGGGACGCTCAGGCTCACCTCGCGCAGCACCGGGGCGGCGGCGTCCTGGTACCGGACGGAGACCTGGTCGAAGGTGATCACGGCTGCCTCGGGGTGGGAGTGGGGGCGACGAAGGCGGGGAGCAGGCCGAGCAGGACGGCCAGTGCGGGGAGCAGCGGCAGGGTGGGCCAACTCGGCGGCACCACGGTCGGGTTGAAGCCGGTGGGATCGTGGAGCGAGAGCAGCACCAGTAGCCCGGCCACGGCGGCGCCCGAGCCGGCCACCGCCCACTCCCGCCAGGCCCACGGGTCCGGCCGGTAGCGGGTGCGCACCGAACGGCGGCCGCCGAGCGCCAGCCCGGCCCCGGCGGCCAGCAGGCCGAGCACCAGGACCGGGAGCGCCCAGCCGCCGCCGTCCGCGCTGAGCAGCCCGTAGCAGGCGGCGCAGACGCCGATCAGGCCGAGCAGGGTCAGCGCCGCGGTGGTCCGGGCGATCCTCGGCGGTACGTCGGCGGTCCGGCCGAAGCCCCGGCTGTCCATCGCGGCGGCCAGGGCGACGGACCGTTCGAGCGCACTCTCCAGCACCGGCAGCCCGACGCTGAGCAGCGCCTTCACCCCCTTGTCCGAGCGGCCGCGCAACCGCCGTGCGGTGCGCACCCGTTGGACGTCGGCGACCAGGTTCGGCGCGAAGGTCATCGCCACCACGGCGGCCACCCCCGCCTCGTAGAGCGCGCCGGGCAGGGTGCGCAGCAGGCGGGAGGGGCTGGCGAGGGAGTTGGCCGCGCCGACGCAGATCAGCAGGGTGGCCAGCCGCAGGCTCTGGTAGAGCGAGAAGAGCAGTGCCTCCAGCGTCACCCGGCCGCCGATGCGCACCCCCTGCGCCCAGTCGGGGAGCGGGAGTTGGGGCAGGGTGAGGACGACGTGGGTGCCGCCGACGGCCGAGCCGAGCAGCACGGTGAAGACCAGCCGGATCCCCAGCACCACCAGGGCGAGCCGCAGGAAGGTTCCGTAGGAGCGGGCCCACGGCTCGGTGGAGCGGCGGGCGGCGACCACGTACCCGGCGACGGCGACGATCAGCAGGAGCAGCAGCGGGTTCGTGGTCCGGGAGGCGGCCGCCCCGAGGCCGAGCGCCCAGAGCCACCACGCGCCGGGGTGCAGACGGCGCGGGCCGATCGCGGAGCGGGTGGTGGCTCGGGACACGGGGAGGACCTTCGGGACGCGAGGAGGGGAGGGGAGGGAGTGACGGTGGGTCAGGAACGGCGGCGGCGGGCCTGCCAGACGGCCGCCCCGGCCAGTGCCGCCACCAGTGCGGCGCCCGCGACCACGCCCAGCGCCGGGCCGGAGCCGTCGGATCCCCTGTCGCCGGATCCCTGGTCGCCGGAGGCGGTGGCGGACCCGGCGGCGTTCACCGCGTCGCCGCAACCGGCCTTCGGGTAGCCGGAGATGGCGCACAGGATGCCGGCCGAGTCGTACCGCAGCGGTGGGGCCACGGTGGCCAGCACCTCGGCCGAGGTGGCGGCGGCCGGTACGGCGGCGCAGCCGGTGCGCGGCGAGGGGGTGGGCGGGGTCTCGCCGGACGGGGCGTCGGCGGGGGTGCCGAAGTCGAGCACCACGGCGACCCGCTTCTTGCCGGGCTGGGCGGGGGTGGCGGCGCAGAGCGCGGCGAAGTCGCCGGAGCCGGTGGGCCGCGCGGCGTCCTGGCCGCCGTCGGGGCTGACCGCGAAGCGCCAGCCGTCCACGGCACCGTCCGGCGGCACGTACACGGCGGGGCCCTGCTGCTGGTAGGTCCAGCCGGAGCCGGTCGCCTTCCAGAACGACCAGTAGCGGTAGCCGGTGGCGTGCGCGGGGGAGGGGAGCAGGACGGTGAGCAGGCCGGCCAGCAGGAGGGCGAGCGCGGCGGTGAGGGCCGGGGCCGTCACCGCCGCGCCGGGTCGACGGGGCGTCACTTCTGCCCGTCGCCCTCGTCGGTGTCCGGCCGGTCCTTCGCGGTGGGTTCGGAGGCGGGCTTCTCCGTGGCCTTCTCTGCGGGCTCGGCGGAGGGCTCGGCGGCGGAGCCGGCAGCGGGCTCGGCGGCCGGCTCGCCACCGCCCGGGGCGTGGGCGCCGCGCTTGCGCTGGAGGCTGAGCAGCAGGCCGCCGCCGATGCCGATCAGCAGGCCGACGCCGATCAGCCAGAACGGGGAGAAGCCGCCGTTGTCGTCGGCCTCGGTGATGGAGGAGCCGGGGGCCTTGGTGCCCTTGGGGTACTCCGAGGCGGCGGCGCTCGCGGCGGGCGGGACGGACTTGGGCGCCGGGCCGGCGTCGATGAGCAGCTGGAGGATGTTGCTGCCGCCGTAGTTGAGCGGGTCGCGCCCGGACGCCTGGGCGGTCAGCACCAGGATGGCGGCGGCCGAGGCGTCGGTGCCGGAGGCGCCCTTGGCGGCCCAGGCGTAGCCGTTGCCGGCCAGCCAGTCGGCGGCACCGGCGGCCTCGGTGGGGTGGCCGGCCTGGATCAGGCTGAGCGCGGCCCAGGCGGTGGCGTTGTAGTCGGGGGTGGGCGCTGCGCCGGGGGTGTTGAGCATCAGGTGCTGGCCGTTGGCCGCCAGCTGCGCGACCAGGTGGGCGGAGACGGCCTCGGCGGAGGCCGCCCGCGGTACCGGTCCTGAGGTGGTGGCGGAGCAGTCGAGCGGCTTGGGCGCGGCGTCCGCCCGGTTGGTGTTGGTGACCGGCAGCTTGCCGCCGGCCGCGGCGAGCGCGGCCTGGGCGCTGGCCAGCCCGTTCGGGGCGAGCGAGCCGTCCGGGAGGGGCTGGTAGCCGAAGGCGCCGCGCTCGCCGACCGGGGCGGCGCAGCCGAGCTGGAAGAGGGCCAGGCCGTCGTAGGCGGTCTTGCCGTCCTTGGCCACGGCGGCCGGGTCGGTGCCGACGGTGAGCAGGGCGCTGACGGCCAGTCCGGTGGAGTTGGCGTCGCCGGGGTTGCCGGGGTTGTAGGCCCAACTGCCGTCCGCGTTCTGGACCTTCTTCAGCCACTCGACGCCCCGGCTGACGGAGTTCTGGTGTCCGTCCAGCTTGCTCAGCGCCTGGACGGCCATGGCGGTGGCGTTGGTGTCCTCGGCCTTGGGGTCGCAGGCGCCGGTGGTCGCGGCGGCGGAGGAGGTGTCGGCGCGGAACGAGGGCCAGCCGCCGTCCGCGCACTGCTGGCCGGTCAGCCAGTTCACCGCGGCGTCGGCGGGCACCACGCCGGTGGCGGCGAGCGCGGTGAGGGCCAGCGACTGGCGCCACACGCCGTCGTACGTCGGGTCGCCCTTGCCGTAGACCTCGGCGGGGGCGGCGACCGGGGAGGGGGAGGCCGACGGGGTGTCCGCGAGGGCGGGGGCGGCGGTGCCGGCCAGCAGGGCGGCGGTGGCCAAGGCGGTGGTGGCCAGGGCGGCGGCGCCCGCGCGGGCAGTGGTGAGCATGGCGGTGGGTGGACCTTTCGCTGAGCGGTTGTGCGGCGGTGGGGGAACCGCCCGTAGACCTCGACGTGGCCGCTCGCTCCCGGACGGGCATTCCGACTTTCACGGCTGCGGGTCAGTGCCGGAGTACCACCGGCTTCCCCCGACGAGGAGCGGATGAAGTTGTACCAGCGGTTCAAGACTCTAACCTTCCGGCCGTCGCGCTCCGTACCGACACGGTCTGGACGCCACCCCTCCCCACGGACTAGAACTGGTACCAGTTTTTCGGTCCGTCGGGCGGAGGAGTCGGGGATGACCGGGGTAGTGGAGCACGGCGAGCTGTTCATCGGAGGCGCGTGGAGCGCCCCGGCCGGGGACGCGGTGATCGAGGTGGTCTCCCCGCACACCGAGCAGGTGATCGGCCGGGTGCCGCACGCCGCCGAGGCGGACGTGGACCGCGCGGTGGCCGCCGCCCGCCGGGCCTTCGACGAGGGCCCCTGGCCCCGGACCTCTCCGGCCGAGCGGATCGCGGTGGTGCGCCGGATCAAGGACGGCCTGGCCGCCCGGGCGCGGGAGCTGGCCGAGCTGATCACCTCTCAGAACGGCTCGCCGATCTCCTGGAGCGTGCCCGCCCAGGCGTACGGGCCGGTGGCGATCTGGGACGCGTACATCCGGGTGGCCGAGGCGCACCCCTTCGAGGAGCTGCGGGACGGGGCCTTCGGCCGGGCCCTGGTGCGCAGCGAGCCGGCCGGGGTGGTGGCGGCGGTGGTGCCGTGGAACGTCCCGCAGTTCGCCGCCGCCTCCAAGCTGGCGCCCGCCCTGCTGGCGGGCTGCACCGTGGTGCTCAAGCCCTCCCCGGAGACCCCGCTGGACGCCTACGTGCTGGCCGAGGTGGTCCGCGAGGCCGGGCTGCCCGAGGGCGTGCTGAGCATCCTGCCCGCCGACCGGGGGACCGGGGCGTACCTGGTCGGCCACCCCGGCGTGGACAAGGTCTCCTTCACCGGCTCGGTCGCCGCCGGGCGGCTGGTGATGGCCGGTGCCGCCCGCACCCTCAAGAAGGTCACCCTGGAGCTCGGCGGCAAGTCCGCCGCGATCGTGCTCCCCGACGCCGACCTGGACCGCACCGTCCGCTCCCTGACCACCGCCGCCTACCTCAACAACGGCCAGGCCTGCATCGCCCAGACCCGGATCCTCGCCCCCGCCTCCCACTACGAGGAGCTGGCCGAGCGCCTCACGGCCGCCGTCGCCGCCCTCCCGGTCGGGGACCCGCTCGACCCGGGCACGGCCGTCGGCCCGCTGGTGACGGCGCGTCAGCGGCAGCGCAGCCTGGACTACATCGCGCTGGCCCAGGCGGAGGGCGCCAAGCTGCTCACCGGTGGCGGGGTGCCGGCCGGCCTGGAGCGCGGCTGGTACGTCGAGCCGACGCTCTTCGGCGACGTCGACAACTCCAGCCGGATCGCCCAGGAGGAGGTCTTCGGCCCGGTGGTCTGCCTGACGCCCTACCAGGACGAGGAGCAGGCCGTCCGGCTGGCGAACGACTCCGAGTTCGGCCTCTCCGGCAGCGTCTGGACCGCCGACGTCGAACGCGGCCTGGACGTGGCCCGCCGGATCCGCACCGGCACCTACGCGGTCAACACCTTCAACCTCGACTGCGGCGTCCCCTTCGGCGGCTACAAGCAGTCCGGCGTCGGCCGCGAGTTCGGCCCCGAGGGCTTCGCCGAGTACCTGGAGACCAAGAGCATCGTCCTGCCCAAGGGGTACACCGCGCCCTGACGGGCGGTCAGGGTCTCAGAGGGTCAGCAGGCGGGCCGCGGTGTGGAGGTCGGCGCGGACCTCCGCCAGCGAGGTGCGGCCGGAGAGCCAGGCGAGCAGGGTGGCGTGCCAGGTGTGGGCGACCACGCGGAGGGCGGCCTGCTGGGCGGGGGTGGGGGTGGGGCCGAGCTGGGCGGCGTCCAGCACGATGGCGGAGGTGACGGCGGAGACGGCGTCGACCTCGGCGCTCACCGAGCGGTCGGCGAAGGAGAGGGCGCGCACCATGGCCTCCGCGAGCCGGGGCTCGCGCTGGAGCGCGTGGAAGGCCTGGGTCAGGGTCTCGGCGACCCTGGCCGCCGGGTCGTCCCCGGTCGGCGGGTGACGGCGGACCTGTTCGTGGAGGTGCTGGAGCTGCTCCTGCATCACCGCGACCAACAGGTGCACCTTGGAGGGGAAGTAGCGGTAGAGGGTGCCGAGCGCGACCTCCGCCGTCTCCGCCACCTCGCGCATCTGCACCGCCTCGTACCCGCCCCGGGCGGCCAGCGCGGTGGAGGCCCGCAGGATGCGGCGGCGGCGCTCGGCCTGACGGGGCGTGAGCCCGGCGCCGGGGGCGGCGGTGGTGGTCAAGGCGGGCCTCCCCGGACGGGTGCGCGGTAGTTCCGGACGGGGGTGATTGAACCATGGGGCGGCAGGTGAGGACACGTCGGCGGGGAGGCGTCGGGAGAGCTATGTCACAGTGAACGCCGGGTCGGCGCGCCCCGTGGAGCAGTCAGAATGGAGCTCTCCGGTGCTGACGTACCCGTCAGTAGCCGGCGTCTCCCCGGGCGGGGGCCGCCCGGCCGCTCCCGGGTCCGGGGCCGGGTATCTTCGAGGCCCGAACAAGCATGAAACGTGATCTACTTCCCGCCGCCCGCGCGGACGGAGAGTAGGGGACAGGAGCCCCGGATGACCGCGCTGCCGCCGCGACCGCTGCGCATCGCCCTGCTCTCCTACCGGGGCGACCCGTACTGCGGCGGCCAGGGCGTGTACGTGCGCCACCTCTCCCGCGAGCTGGCCCGCCTCGGCCACCACGTGGACGTGATCGGCGCCCAGCCCTACCCCGTGCTGGACGAGGTCGAGGGCCCCGGCAGCGTGCGGCTGGTGGAGCTGCCCAGCCTGGACCTGTACCGGGCGGACGACCCCTTCCGCACCCCCGCGCTGCGCGAGTACCGGAGCCTGGTGGACGTGCTGGAGGTGGCCGGGATGCGCACCGGCGGCTTCCCCGAGCCGCTCACCTTCTCGCTCCGGGCCCGGCAGTACCTGGCCGCCCACAAGGGCCGCTACGACGTGGTGCACGACAACCAGACCCTCGGCTACGGCCTGCTCGGCCTGGCCCGGCACGGCTTCCCGCTGGTCACCACCGTGCACCACCCGATCACCGTGGACCGGCAGCTGGAGATCGACGCGGCCGCCACCCGGCTGGAGCGGCTCGGCAAGCGCCGCTGGTACGGCTTCGTCCGGATGCAGCGCCGGGTGGCCGCCCGGCTGGACCACGTGATCACCGTCTCCGGCAGCTCCAAGACCGAGATCGCCGAGCACCTGGGCACCCCGCCCGGCCGGATCGCGGTGGTGCCGATCGGCGCCGACACCCGGCTCTGGTCGCCCTCCGAGGAGGTCGCCGTGGTGCCCGGACGGATCGTCACCACCTCCAGTGCGGACGTCCCGTTGAAGGGCCTGGTCCACCTGGTGGAGGCCCTGGCCAAGGTGCGGACCGAGCGCCCGGCGCACCTGGTGGTGGTCGGCAAGCCGCAGAAGGGCGAGGGGCCGGTCACCGAGGCCGTCCGCCGCTTCGGCCTGGAGGCGCACGTCGAGTTCCGCACCGGGCTGACGGACCGTGAGCTGGTCGACCTCTACCGCTCGGCCGAGGTGGCCTGCGTCCCGTCCCTGTACGAGGGCTTCTCGCTGCCCGCCGCCGAGGCGATGGCCACCGGCACCCCGCTGGTCGCCACCACCGGCGGTGCCATCCCCGAGGTGGCCGGGCCGGACGGCGAGACCTGCCTCGCGGTGCCGCCCGGCGACGCGGGGGCGCTGGCCGCCGCGCTGGGGCGCCTGCTGGACGACCCCGCGCTGCGGGCCCGCCTCGGCGCGGCCGGGCGGGAGCGGGTGCTGGCCCGGTTCACCTGGCAGCGGGCCGCCGAGCTCACCGCCGAGCAGTACCGCGCGGCGATCGCCACCGGAGTCGGGCAGCGGGCCCGGGCCGGCGCCGGGTGGCGCTACGTCGCCTGAGCAGCCCCGGCGCGGCCGTGAGCTGACGGCCGATCACTTTCTCGTCGTACCACCGCACCAACGAATGGGAGCCCCGCAGTGCTGACCGTCGATTTCTCCCGCTTCCCGCTCGCCCCCGGCGACCGGGTGCTCGACCTGGGCTGTGGTGGGGGCCGGCACGCCTTCGAGTGTTACCGGCGCGGCGCGAACGTGGTCGCCCTGGACCAGAACGCCGAGGAGATCGCCGAGGTGCGCAAGTGGTTCGCCGCCATGGAGCAGGCCGGCGAGGCGCCGGCCGGCGCCTCGGCGGTGGCCATGGAGGGCGACGCGCTCAACCTGCCGTTCGACGACGACACCTTCGACAAGATCATCATCTCCGAGGTGATGGAGCACATCCCGGACGACAAGGGCGTGCTCGCCGAGATGGTCCGGGTGCTCAAGCCCGGTGGTCTGCTGGCCGTCACCGTGCCGCGCTACCTGCCCGAGAAGATCTGCTGGGCGCTCTCCGACGAGTACCACGAGGTCGAGGGCGGGCACATCCGGATCTACAAGGGCGACGAGCTGGTGGAGCGGGTGCGGGAGGCCGGCCTGGAGCCGTACGGCCAGCACCACGCGCACGCGCTGCACTCGCCGTACTGGTGGATCAAGTGCGCCGTCGGCGTCAACAACGACAAGGCCCTGCCGGTCAAGGCCTACCACCAGCTGCTGGTCTGGGACATCGTCGGGACGCCGGTGATCTCGAAGATCACCAAGGCCGCCGAGAAGGCGCTCAACCCGGTGATCGGCAAGAGCTTCGTGGTGTACGCGAGCAAGCCGCGGAAGGCCGGCGCATGACGGCCGCGATCCCCGAGGCGCTGCTGCTCGACGGGGTGCTGGACGCCCGGCAGGCCGCCGACACCGTCCGCTCCATCCTGGCCGACCAGCTGCCCGACGGCGCCATCCCGTGGTTCGGCGGCGGGCACCTGGACCCCTGGGACCACACCGAGGCCGCGATGGCCCTCGACACGGCCGGCGAGCACGCCGCCGCCGAGGCCGCGTACCGCTGGCTGGCGGGGCGTCAGAACCCGGACGGCTCCTGGTACGCCGCGTACGTGGACGGCGAGGTCACCAGCCGGGCGAAGGAGACCAACTTCTGCGCCTACGTGGCGGTCGGGGTCTGGCACCACCACCTCTCGACGGGTGACGACGGTTTCCTGGAGTGGATCTGGCCGGTCGTCCGGCGGGCGCTGGACTTCACGGTCGGGCTGCGGCTCCCCGGCGGGCCGATCGCCTGGCGGCAGGACGAGGACGGCACCGCGCCGGAGGAGGCGCTGCTGACCGGGTCCTCCAGCATCCTGCACGCGCTGCGGTGCGGGCTCGCCATCGCGGACTACCTCGAGGAGCCGCAGCCGGACTGGGAGTTGGCGGCGGGGCGGCTGCGGCACGCCGTCGCCCACCACCCGGAGCGGTTCCTCGACAAGGACCGCTACTCGATGGACTGGTACTACCCGGTGCTCGGGACCGCGCTGCGCGGTGCGGAGGCGGTGGCCAGGATCGAGAAGGACTGGGAGAAGTTCGTGGTGCCCGGGCTGGGGGTGCGGTGCGTCAGCGACCGGCCCTGGGTGACGGGCGGCGAGAGCGCCGAACTGGCGCTCGCGCTCTGGGCGGTGGGCGAGTCCGACCGCGCGGTGGAGATCCTGCGGTGGATCCAGCACCTGCGGCACGAGGACGGGTCCTACTGGACCGGGTACGTCTTCGAGGACGACGCGATCTGGCCGGAGGAGCGGACCACCTGGACGGCGGGCGCGCTGCTGCTCGCGGTGGCGGCGCTGGGCGGGGACCACGCGACGGTCGCCGTCTTCGGCGGGGACCAGCTGCCCGCGGGGCTGGTCGTCGAGGACTGCTGCTGAAGCGGGGCTGATCACCCGGGGGCGAGGACGGTTGCGCCCCGCAGGGGCGCGAGGCTCTGCTGATCTGCGGCTCCGCCGCGGGGCGCGAAGGGGAACGGCAGCACGTGCAACTGAGCCACCATCAGTCAGTTGCCGGTGCTGCCGTTCCCCTTCGCGCAGTTCCTCGCGCCCCCGGTGTGACGTTCTTGGTCAGCCGCGCTGGATGCCGGTGACGTCGTTCAGGAGGCCGTGGGAGCCGTCCTGGAGCTGGGCCACCAGGGCGGTGCCGCGCTGTTCGACGGCCAGGTACCAGGTGCCCGGAAGGAGCTCGCCGACCGGCGGGCCGGCGGGGTTCTCCTTGGGCGAGAGCTGGCGGGGGGCCGGGACGGCGAACCAGAACGGCGCGAAGTCGGCGACCGGGGCGGCCGGGTTCGGCAGCGGGGCGGTCACGGCGGCCGGGACGGCGGGCTGGACCTGGGTCGGCTCCTGGTGGGAGGCCGGGTTCGGCAGCGGAGCGGTGGTGCCGGCGCCGCTCGGGGTCGGGTAGCCGTAACCACCGGGCTGCGGCTGGGCGGCGTAGCCGGGGAGGCCACCGCCCGGGACCGGCTGGCCCGCCTGGCCCTGCGCCTGGTCGTAGCCGAAGGGGGCACCCGGAGCGGGCTGGCCGACCTGACCGGGCTGGCCCGGCTGGAAGGCGCCGCCGGGGGCGAACGGGGATCCGGGGGCGGCGGGGGTGGCCGGCTTGTCCGTCAGCAGCGGGGCCTGGAGGGCGGGCACCAGCGGGGCGGCCGCGGCGGCCCCGGCGAGCACCAGCAGGGCGAGCACGCTGAGCCAGGCGCCGAAGCCGTGGCCGACCGCGCTGCTGTCGCCGCCGCCGGCCAGGGCCCACAGGCCGGACCAGAGGGCGGCGAAGGAGAGCGCGGTGCCCCACTGGTCCAGGCGCAGGCCGAGGATCTGGCGGCCGTTGGCGGCCTCGCCCTGGAAGCGCTGGACCAGGATCAGGGCCGCGCCGATGAGGCCGAGCAGGAAGACCGAGGGCAGCACCGGGAAGAGCGCGGTCGACCAGGCGCTCTGGGAGGAGGAGCTGCAGGCCCTGTTGCCGAGGCAGTACTCGACGGTCACGTAGGGCAGGAAGGAGGAGATGAAGAGCAGGACGGCCGCACCTGCGACGGCGGCGTCTCCCCTGGTGAGAGCGCGCAGATTCACTAACGTTCCCCTCGTCGGTGTGTGTCGTGGACGGCTGTGTGGTTCTGGACGGTGCAAAAGCCTAGGGCCAAGCCGTTCCGCGCTGCACGGCGGGTGCCGGAAAACGGCCGGTGTCGTGGCAAAACGCCCAAGACGCCTGCCTGCCGGGTCAGCTCTTGGTAGCGGCGGAGGCGGGTGTGGTGAGGAAGGCGGTGACCGCGTCGGCGATGCCCTGGGCGGCGCGCTGGCGCCACTGGGGGTCCGTCATCCGCCGGGCGTCGCCCTCGTTGCGCATGTTGCCGCACTCGATGAAGACCTTGGGGACCTTGGAGAGGTTGAGCCCGCCGAGGTCGTTGCGGGTGTCCAGGCCCTGCTCGCCGATGTAGTCGGCATAGGGCTCGTCGGTGGCGGCCTTGAACCGGTCGCGCAGCAGGGTGCCGAGGCGGCGGGAGGATTCGACGATCGCGGAGGTGTCGGCCTTTCCGGCCTTCACCTTGGCGGGCATGATCACGTGGAAGCCGCTGCGGGAGGCCTGGGCCCCGTCGCCGTGCACCGAGACCGCCGCGTCCGCCTTGGCCTCGTTGCCGATCCGGGCGCGCTCGTCGATGCACGGGCCCCAGTCGCGGTCGTCGTCCTGGGTGAAGACCACCTTGGCGCCCCGGGCGGTGAGGATCTCCCGGGCCCGGCGCGAGACGTCCAGGCTGTACGCGGCCTCGGAGTAGCCGGCGTCGGTGCTGGTGCCGGTGGTGTCGCACTCCTTGCGGGCGTTGCCGATGTCCACCTGGCGGTTGATCTGGGAGGTGTGCTTGACGTTGCCGGGGTTGTGACCGGCGTCCAGCAGCACCGTACGGCCCGTCAGGACGCCCGCGCCGGTGGGGATCCCGGCCGACCCGGCGGGCGGGGCCGGGGTGGGCGTGCCGGTGCCGGGGGCCGGGGTCGCGGAGGGCGGGAGCTCGGTCGGCCAGCTGCTCGGCATCGGCGCCTCCGGGTCCGAGACGGGCGGGGCGGCCTGGGCGGCCTTCCGGGAGCTCTCCGCCTCGGCGCCCTGACAGGCGGTCAGGGCGAGGGCGGTGGCGCAGGCGAGGACGGCCAGCGCGGCGGCGCGGCCCCGGCCGGTGGTGGGGGAGGCGTGGGGGATGGTGGTGCGGGTCACGGGTGGTTCAGATCCTGTCCCAGGTGCGCGGCGTCAGGCCGAAGGTGTTGGCGAAGCCGTTCCACTTCGCCACGAAGTCCTTCTTCGCCTGGGTCGCCTGAGGATTGAGCTCGTTGGCCCGCTTGCGGTCGGCGGTGTTGGGAGCGGCGTTGTTGACGCAGCCCTGGGCGCCGACGGTCTTGGCCCAGGCCGCGTAGGCCCGGTCGATGTCGCCGGAGGTCTGCCAGGCGGTCTTCAGCTGCGCGGCCGCCTCGGGCCCGCCGGGCAGGTCGGTGAACTGGAGCTTGGCCAGATCGGCCACCAACTGGTCGCGCTGGGCGGCGCCGGTCTCGAAGACCTGCACCGCCGCGTCGATCTCCGGCTTGCCCGGGCAGCTGTTGACCTTGGCCACCGCGTTGCCGATCGGCGCCTTGGCCCCCTCGCCCCGGCCCAGCAGGTCGTTCAGCGCCTTGGCCTGGGCGGCGGCCTGCGGGCCGCCGCCGGCCGAGGGGCTCGGAGAGGGGCTCGGGTCGGTGGCGGCGGGGGCGGTCGGGCTCGCCGCGGAGCCGTCCCCGCTCTGCGCCGGGGCGGGCTGCGGCGCGGTGGCGCTCTTCGAGGGGGACTTGGCGGTGCCGCCGCCCTCGTCGCCGGAGTTGCGCACCGCCCAGGCCACGCCGACGCCGATCACGATGACCAGCACCACGCCGATCGCCGCGAGCAGCGGCACGCGGCGGCGCGGGCTCTCCTCGGGGAGCTCCTCGTAGTCGTAGTCCTGGTAGCGGGGCGGGAACTGCGGCTGCTGGTGCGGCTGCTGGGGGAACGCCGGGAACTGGCCCGGGGCGGCGCCCTGGGCGGCACCGGCGGCGGCCGGGAAACCTCCGGCCGGGGCCGGGCCGGGGAAGGCGCCGGGCTGCGGCTGGGCGTGCGCCTGCTGCGGGTGGGGCTGGGCGGCCGGGGGGAAGGCACCGGGGGCTGCGGCCTGCGGAAAGCCGTAGCCGCCGGGCTGCGACTGGGCCGGGGGTTGCGGGGGGCCGAACTGCGGTGCGGTGGGCGCGGGTTGGGGTTGCTGTGCGGCCTGCGGGAAACCGGGCTGCTGGGGCTGGGCGGCCGGAGGGAAGGCGCCGGGCTGCGGCTGGGCCGCGGCCTGCGGGAAGCCGTAGCCGCCGGGGGCGCCCGGAGCGGCGGGTGCGCCGGGGGTGGGTTCGGCGGGGTAGCCGTAGCCGCCGGGTGCGCCGGGTACCGCCCCGGACTGCGGGAGGTAGGGGCGGCCGCCGATCGGGGGGCCCTGGTCGCCGACCGTGCCGGGCGGGGTCTGCGCCGGGTAGCCGTAGCTGCCCGGCGCGGCGGGCGGCTGGGGGTGGCCCGGCTGAGGAGGCGTCAGAGGCTGCTGCCCAGGTCCGGGCTGACCGCCCGGCGGGGCCGGGGCCGGGGCGGCCAGCTGGAAGATCGCCGTGCTGGGCCCGTCGTCCAGCGGCTGCTGCCCGGGTGCGAGCGGAGAGGCGGGAGCGCCGGGAGCGCCGGGCTTGCCGAAGGGCACCTGCGGGGGTGCGGGCTGCTGCGCCTGCGGGGGCTGTGCGGCCGGTGGGGCAGCCTGGGCGGGCGAGGGACGGATCCACCCGCCGGCGCCGTTCCGGGCGGTCGGGTCCCAGACCGCCGGCGCGGTGCTGTCCTGCTCGGTCATTCCTGGCCTCGCCCCCGCTGTGGAAGTGGTGCGTCCTGGGTTCGCATCGTCCGTTCGTTCGGCGACACGGTACCGGCAGTTCTCGGGCGCACCAACGCGGGCACCCGGTCCACCCGGCATTCGGGATGACGTTAGAGCATCGCCGATCGTGCCCGCAGGATGACAACGATCTTCGGGGCTCGTTCACCCGTTCGACCGTCCCCGACCGGCCCATGAGGACGCACGGGGGAGCGCACGCGCGCTGAGCCCAGGGCGAACGCGGGAACGCGGTGCGGTGGCCGGGCGTCGGGCCTGGCATGGAGATCATCGAGGTGGTGCCGCGGCTGCGGATGCTGAGGTTCGAGGTCGGGGCCGCGTATCTGTGGGACGACGGCGGGGAGTTGACGCTGGTGGACACCGGGTCGGCGGACCGGGCCGGGGAGATCGAGGAGGCGTTGGACGGGGGGCGGCTGCGCAGGATCGTGCTGACGCACTTCCATGAGGACCACAGCGGTTCGGCCGCCGAGCTGGCCGCGCGGCACGGGGCGGAGGTGGTGGCGCACCGGCTGGAGGCGCCCGTGATCCGGGGTGAGGTGCCGGGGCCGCCGCCGGTGCTGGAGGAGTTCGAGACACCGATCTGGGAGTCGCTGCCGAAGCTTCCGCCGGCCCCGCCCTGCCGGGTGGACCGCGAGGTGGCGGACGGGGACGCGCTCGACTTCGCGGGCGGTGCCGTGGTGGTGGCCGCGCCCGGGCACACCGACGGTTCGCTGGCGCTCTGGCTGCCGGAGCCCAAGGTGCTGTTCACCGGGGACGCGGTGGCCAACGTCAACGGGCTCACCATGCTGGGGGTCTTCAACACCGACCGGGGCCGCGCGGTGGAGTCCTTCCACCGGCTGGCCGCGCTGGGGAGCGAGGCCGTGCTGTTCGGCCACGGCGACCCACTGGTCGGCGGGGCGGCGGAGGTGCTGCGGGCGGCCGCCGCCGGAACCGCGGTCTGACGGCGAGCCGGCCGACGGTCCGTCAGGCGGTGCGGCGGCGGAGGATGCGGAGCGAGCCGGTGACGGAGAGCTCCTCGAAACCGTCCTCCAAGGCGCGCAGGTAGACCCGGTAGGGGGCCTGTCCGCCGTCCGCGGGGTCCGGGAAGACGTCGTGGACGGCGAGCAGGCCGCCGTCGGCCAGGTGCGGGGCCCAGCCCAGGTAGTCGGCGGTCGCGTGCTCGTCGGTGTGGCCGCCGTCGATGAAGACCAGGGCCAGCGGGGTGGACCAGAGCGCGGCGATCTGCGGCGAGCGGCCGACCAGGGCGACCACGTGCTCCTCCAGGCCCGCGTGGAAGAGGGTGCGGCGGAAGTTCGGCAGGGTGTCCATCCGGCCGACCTCGGGGTCGACCAGCGAGGTGTCGTGGTACTCCCAACCGGGCTGCTGCTCCTCCGAGCCCCGGTGGTGGTCCACGGTGAGCGCGACCGTGCCGGTGGCCCGGGCGGCGTCGGCCAGCAGGATCGCGGAGCGGCCGCAGTACGTGCCGATCTCCAGCACCGGCCGCCCGGTGGCCCGGGCCGCCCCGACGGCGGCGGCGTACAGCGCGAGGCCCTCGTCCACCGGCATGAAACCGGTCGCGGCCTCGAAGGAGGCGAGCACCTCGGGGGCCGGGCGGAGGTCCGTCATGGTGCTGCTCCCTGTGGTGCGGTGCGGGTCTGCCGGTGCGAACCCTACTCGACGGTAGTCGGGGGCTACCGGGGTGCCGGGGGATGGGGTATATCTGGGAGCCGATTTCTGGAACTTGTTCTAGATCGCGGCGGCCGTACGCTGCTGTCCATCACCCACAGGCGACCCCGGGAGCGAGCCCCATGCGCGCAGCGATCCTGCACGAGACCGGCCAGGACAAGCTGGAGGTCCGCGAGGACGTCGAGGTGGTCGGCTTCGGCCCCGGCAAGGTCCGGGTCCGGCTGCGGGCCACCAGCCTGTGCCACTCGGACCTCTCCGCGATGAGCGGCGTGCTGCCGCAGCCGGCCCCGTTCGTGCCCGGGCACGAGGGTGCGGGCGACGTGGTCGAGGTCGGGGAGGGCGTGACGGGCGTCGCGGTCGGCGACCGGGTGGTGCTCTGCTGGATGCCGCCCTGCGGCAGCTGCCCGCACTGCCGCCGGGGTCAGGGCCACCTGTGCGTCACCAGCCTGCGGCGGCTCGGCACCCCCGGGTTCGCGCTGGCCGACGGCACCGAGGTCTCCGGCTTCTACGGCACCGGCACCTTCGCCCAGGAGCTGGTGGTCACCGCCGACTCGGTGATCCCGGTGCCCGCCGACATGCCGTACGAGCAGGCCGCGCTGATCGGCTGCGGGGTGACCACCGGCCTCGGCGCGGCGGTGAACACCGCCCGGGTGGAGCCCGGCAGTTCGGTCGCGGTGATCGGCGCGGGCGGGGTCGGCGTGGCCGCCGTCCAGGGCGCCCGGATCTGCGGGGCGGCCCGGATCACCGTGGTCGACCCGGTGGAGTCCCGGCGCGAGCGGGCGCTCGCCTTCGGCGCCACCGAGGCGATCGCCCCCGAGGGACTGAAGGCGGCGGCCAAGGGTCAGGAGGCGGGCGGTTTCGACTACGTCTTCGAGGCGGTAGGCCGCGGGGCCACGGTGCGGGCGGCGTACGACGCCACCCGGCGGGGCGGCGCTGTCGTGGTGATCGGGGCGGGGGCCCGGGACGACCTGGTGCAGTTCAGCATGGGTGAACTGTTCTTCAACGAGAAGCGTCTGCTCCCCTCGATGTACGGCGGCGGCGACGTGCGGCGCACCGCCGCCCGGGCCGTCGACCTCTGGCGGGCCGGCCGCCTGGACCTGGCCGGGATGATCACCCACCGGCTCGGCCTGGACGGGGTGAACGAGGCGATCCGCCAGATGCGCAGCGGCGAGGCCCTGCGGACGGTCATCACCCTCGACTGAACCCACCCCGCCCGCACCGGCGGAGCCGCCCGCACCGGCGGCGTCCGCGCGTGGCCTTCGTCACTCCGGCAAGTTTTTTCGGCCAGTGGCGTTACCGATCCGGCCGCCGGTGCGTGTCTGTTCCCATGACCATTGCCGAGCCGAAGCCGGAGGGCCGGGCCGCCGCACGACGGGCGGCCGCGAGCAGCGGGCGCCGCCGGAAGAAGAAGGGCCGCCGCCGGGTCCTGGTGCCCGTGCTGGTCACCACCGGTGCGCTGGTGGTGGCCGCAGGCGGGGGAGCCTTCCTCTACCTGCGGCACCTGGACTCCAACATCCAGTCCGACCGGCTCGGCGCGGGCAACGCCCCGCCGCCGGCCGGCCAGGCCGACGCGCAGGGCCGGGTGGCGATGAACGTCCTGGTGATCGGCACCGACAGCCGCAAGGGCCTGGGCGGTGCGTACGGCGACCGGGAGAACACCGGCCTGGGCAACAACGACGTCAACATCCTGCTGCACGTCTACCCGGACCGGAAGGCGGCCGTCGCGCTGGACCTGCCCCGGGACTCGCTGGTCGACCAGCCCGCGTGCACCGGCAAGGACGGGAAGGTGGCCTCGGCGAAGACCGGTTGGCCGCTCAACGCCGCGATGGGCCGGGGCGGGCCGGGGTGCGTGAAGGACACCGTCGAGGCGATCACCGGTCTGCGGGTGGACTCCTGGCTGATCGTCAACTTCCAGGGCGTCAAGGACCTCACCGACGCGGTGGACGGCGTCGAGGTCAACCTGTGCAGTCCGGTGAAGGACGAGGAATCGCACCTGAACATTCCGGCCGGGCCCTACAAGCTCTCCGGCGAGCAGGGCCTGCAGTTCGTCCGCACCCGCTACGCCGTCGGGGACGGCACCGCGATCGGCCGGTTCTCGATGCAGCGCGCCTACCTCTCCTCGCTGCTGCGCAAGATCACCGACAAGGGCACCCTGCTCAACCCGGCCACCGCCTTCGGGGTGGTCGAGGCCGCGACCAAGGCACTGACCGTCTCGGACAACATCGCGGGGACCACCAAGCTGGTCGCGCTCGCCACCGAGCTCAAGGACGTCAAGCCCGCCGAGGTGGACTTCGTCCAGCCCCCGACCTCCTTCACCCGGGACCACCCCAACCCGGACTTCCGCTCGAAGAACCGGCTGGACCAGCCCGGTTCCAACCAGCTCTTCGCGCTGATCCGGGCCGACAAGCCGCTCAGCGGCGGCGAGGACCACGGGGCCTCCCCGCAGGCCTCCGCCCCGGCCTCGCCGGCGGCGGCCGCGAGCACCGCGCCGCCCGCGCCTTCGGTGAACCCGGCGACCGTCTCCGTCACCGTGCTCAACGGCACCGGGGCGGCCGGCCTCGCCACCGCCACGGCCGAGACCCTGGCCAAGCTCAGGTACAAGGCGGTGCCCGGCACCGGAGCGCCGAAGAACGTGGCCACCAGCAGCGTCACGTACGCGCGCGCCGACCAGCGGGACGCGGCCCGGGCGGTGGCGGCGGCACTCGGCCTGCCCGAGGCGGCGGTGGCGGCGGGCGGCACCGGCAGCGGGGTGGTGGTCCTGCTCGGGGCCGACTTCCGGGCGGGCGGGGCCGCGCCGTCCGCCGCACCGGTGCCGACGGCGGTGCCCACCGAGGTGAAGGTCCATCAGGCGGACGAGACCGGCTGCACCAAGGTCAAGACCGGCGGCGCGCCGCTGCAGTGAGCACGCGGACGGCCCGCCCTCCGGGGTGCGGAGGACGGGCCGTCCGGTGGTGCGGGCCTGACCGCAGGTCAGCGGCGGTGGCGGCCGTGCGGGCTGGCGTCGGCGTGGTCGTCGGCGGCGGTGCCGCCCCGGTGACGGCCGTGCGCGGCCTCGGTCGGGGCCTTGTCGGCGCCGGGCCCGGTGCTCTCGTGGTCGCTGGTGTCGGTGCGGTTCTCGGACATGCGTTCGTTCTTCCGTGCGAGGGTCCCGGCTCTGCCCGAGCCGGACTACGAGGGCCACCCTATCCAGCGGATCCGACGGGGACCCGCCGGGACGATCACGGGCCGGGCACGATTGCCCCACTCAGGGAGGGCTGCGCGGTGGACCCGAGCCAGTGCCCGACCAACTCCCGGTAGAGCGGGGACAACACCTGCAGGTCACCGTGGCGGGCCGTCAGGGCCCGCCCGGAGTCCAGCAGGAGCACCCGGTCGGCCCGCAGCGCGGACCCGATCCGGTGCGCGATCACCACCAGGGCGCCCGGCCGCCGGACGAAGGCCGCCTCGGCCACCGCCTCGGCCGTCGCGTCCAGGTGACAGGTCGCCTCGTCCAGCACCACCAGGGGTGCCGGGGAGAGGTACGTCCGTACCAGGGCCAGCAGTTGGCGCTCCCCGGCGGACAGCGCGGCCGGATCGGGCAGCGCGGCCGCCGGGCCGCCGAGCCGGTGCAGCAGCTCGGCGGCGCCCACCTCGGCCGCTGCGCGGGTGATCTGCTCATCGGTGGCGTCCGGGCGCAGCCAGCGCAGGTTCTCCCCGACGGTCCCGGTGAAGAGGTAGGCCTCCTGGGGCAACAGGGCCACCAGGCGGGCCCGTTCGGGGCCGGGGAGGGCGTGCGGGGCGGTGACGGCGCCGACGGTGACGGTGCCGTGCTGCGGCGGAAGCAGTCCGGCGAGCAGGGCGGCCAGGGTGGACTTGCCCGCGCCGCTGGGGCCGACCACCGCCAGGTGCTCCTCCGGGCCGAGGTCCAGGTCCAGGGCGGTGAACAGGGGCTCGGCGGCGGCTCCCTGGGTGTGGTGGAGGGAGCGGACGGCCAGCGGGACGGGGCCGGGGCCGGGGTCGGCGTGCGCGGCGTCGGCGGACCGGCCGGGAGCGGCGGGCGGTGCGGCGGGGAGGGCAGCGGGGAGGGCGGCCAGGCGGTCGAGGACGACGGCGAGTTCGAGCAGCCAACTGCCCACCATCCCGGCCAGGCTGCGCACCGCCGGCTCCAACTGCTGGAGCAGGTAGGCGGCCGCGCCGATGAGCTGACCGAGCGTCAGATGTCCGGTGCGCAGCAGCCAGGGGGCGGCCAGCACCACCAGCAGGACGGGGGCCCGCCCGGCCAGCGCCACGCTCAGCGTGCGCAGCGCGGCCGCCCGGCCGAGTGCGCGGACCGCCGCGCCTTGGGCGTCCACCGCCTCGCCGACCGAACGCTCCACCCGGGGCCGGGCCCCGCTCGCGGTGATGTCCCGCACGGCCGTGAACGCCGCACCGGCCTCGGCCGCCACCCGCTCGTCGGCCAGTACCACCGCCCGCTGACGGGCCACCAGCGGCCCCAGCAGCCGGGTGAAGAGCAGTCCGCCGACCAGCAGCGGCGGCAGCACCAGCGGCAGCGTGGCTGGGGCCAGCACCGCCAGGCCGACCAGCGCGGCCGGCACGGTGATCCCGACCCCCCGCAGGGTGCGCAGCAGGGTGGCGGTCAACTGCCGCGCGGACTCCACCTGTTCGGTCAGCCGGGCCACCTCGGCGGGCCCGGCCCCGGAGGGTTCGGTGCGGCTCAGGGCGCCGCCCACCACCCGGCGCACCAGCACGTCCCGCAGCGGCTCCACCACGGCGGCCACGTACGGCAGCGCTGCCCGGGCCGCGTACGCCCGGACGGCGACGGCCGCGCCGAAGCCGGCCAGCCAGGCGCAGCCCACCCCGGGCCGTCCGGCGAGGAAGCCCCGGTCGAGGGCGGCGGCCAGCAGCAGCCCGGAGAGCAGCGCGGGCAGCGCCTCGCCGGCCGACCAGGCCAGCACCCGGATCAGGGCGGGGCGGCAGGTGGCCAGGTGAGCCCGGAGCAGGGCGACGCCGGGGCGCGGGGTCATCGGGGGTCTCCCGGTATCGGGGCGGGGGCAGGGGTGGTGGCAGGGGTGGTGGCGGGGGTGGCCGTGGTGGAGGAGCCGGCCAGGGTGGAGCGGTAGTCGGGGTCGGTGATCAGGGTGCTGTGCGGGGCCAGGGCGCGCAGCCGGCCGTTGTCCAGCCAGGCGACCAGGTCGGCCCGGGCGGCGGCCTGCGGACGGTGGGCCACCACCAGCCGGGTGTGGCCGCGGGTGGCCTCGGCCAGGGCGGTGGTCACCTGGTGCTCGGTGGCCAGGTCCAGGCTGGAGGTGGCGTCGTCCAGGATCACCGCCCGGGGTCGCTGGGCGAGCAGTCGGGCTAGCCCCAGGCGCTGCAACTCTCCGCCGGAGAGCCGGAGTTCGGCGAGCGGGGTGGCGGCGCCCTGCGGGAGGCGGGAGAGGAAGCCGTCCGCCCGGGCCGCTCCGGTCTCCCGGGCTCCCGCGCCCTCCAGGGCCTCGCCGACGGTCGCGCCGACCAGGACGGGGCGCTCGAAGGCGTAGCCGACGGCGAGGCGGCGCTGCTCGGTGGTGAGCTCGGCCAGCGGCACGCCGTCCACCAGTACCAGTCCGGAGTCCGGGGAGCGTAGCCCGCCGGCCAGGGCGGCCAGCAGCGTCTTGCCGGAGCCGGAGCGGCCGACCAGCGCCACCGTCCGGCCGCCCGGCACGGTGAGGTCGAGCGGTCCGAGCAGGGGGAAGCCGTCGGCGTCGTTGACGGTGACGCCGATCAGGGTCAACTCGCCGGGGCCGGGCGGGAGTTCGCGGGTGCCGGAGGGTGGGGCGGGCAGGTCGAGGAGCTCCGAGAGCCGGTCCCGGCCGGACTTGGCGTGGGCGATCCCGGCCAGTGCCTCCACCTGCTCGAACAGGCCGAGGCCGAGGGCCGCCCAGCCGGCCGCCGCGGCCAGATCGCCCGGGGCGAGGCCGCCGCGGGAGAGCAGCAGACCGGCCGCGCCGAGCACCGAGAGCTCCACCAGGGCGACCAGCAGGGTGGCCTGCCAGACCGTCCGGCGCTGCGCCTCCCAGAGCGCGTGGCCGGCGTCGGCGAGACGGGGGAGCGGGCCGAGGACGCGTTCGGTCTCGGTGCGGCGGGCTCCGGCGGCGTGGATCGAGCGCAGCCCGGCGAGGGCTCCCGTCATCCGGGCGGCCAGCTCGGACTGCACCTGCTGGTAGCGGGTGAACGCCTCGGTGGCATCGCGCAGGAACAGGCGGATCACGAGGACACCGGGGACGACGCCGGCGAAGAACGCCGCCGCGAGCCAGGGGGAGAGCAGGCCGAGACCGAGGATCGCGCCGAGGGAGGTGAGCAGGGCCGTGACGGCCGTGACGCGGGACGGCAGGGCGCCGCCCGCATCGGCGGCGGCCCCGACCAGACGGGCCGTCAGGTCACCGGCGGGGTGGCCGTCGGGGACGGGGCCCCTGGCCAGGACGCGGTGCAGCAGCCGCTTGCGCAGCTCCACCGTGGCCCCGGCGGCCACCGCCGGCCCGGCCGCCGTCGCCACCACCCCGGCCACCGCTCCGACCCCCAGCACCACCCCGGGCACCCAGGCCGGCCCCCCGTCGATCGCCCGCCCCACCACCCCGGGCAGCGCCAGCACGGCCGCAGCCTCCACCGGCACCGCCACCACCAGGGCTGTCGCCCAACCACGCACGCTGACCTCCACATTGGTTACACCGGGGGCGCGAGGAACTGCGCGAACTCGGAAGGCGGATCACCGCTAGGTCGGGGCAGGCGAGCCAGTTGCAGGTAGTGCCGTTCCCCTGCGCGCAGTTCCTCGCGCCCCTGCGGGGCGCTGCCCTTCCGCGCGACCTCGGAAAAGGCGCCGGGGCCGTGCCGCTCCCCCCGGGTGGGTGCGGCACGGCCCCGGTCGGTGACCTACTAGCTGACGGTGAAGATCAGGCAGGTCAGGATCAGACAGGTGAACTGGCAGCCGCCGCCGTGCCCGCCGAGCTCGACGGCCTCGGTCTCCGGCAGCTCCTGCAGGGCGGCCAGGTCGGTCTCGAAGTTCTCCATGATGGGTTCCTCCCCTTGTCACGATCGCCGTCCGCACCGTGCGGACGACGCTCCCCCGGACCCGTCGGGCCCGGGAAGTCCTAGGTGGGCCGGCCGGTGCGCAGGAAGCCGGCCAGCAGTTCGTGCAGCACGGCCGCGCCCTCCTCCACCAGCACCTCGTGCCCGGCCCCCGCCGCCTCCACGTAGCGGAAGTCGGCCCCCTCGGTCCGTCCGATCCGCAGCAACTCGTGCCGCAGGGTGCGGGACTGACCGACCGGCACCACCTCGTCCCGGTCGCCGTGCACGATCAGCAGCGGTGCCGTCAGGCGGTGCGCCAGCTGGAGCACGTCCCGGGGGCCGAGCCGGTCGTCGACCGGATCGCCACCGCCGAGGCGGGTGGTGAGTGCCCGGACCGGGGCGGAGGCCTCGGCCAGCAGGCGGGCGCCGGACAGGAACGGGGCGACCACCGCGCAGCGGGCCACCTGCCCGTCCGGCGCGTGGGCGGCGGCCAGCAGCGCCAGGAAGGCGCCGTAGCTGACCCCGAAGAGGGCGGGCGGCTCCAGGCCGAGTGCGGCGCGCTGCCCGGCGATGCCGTCCAGCAGGTGCAGGACGTCGGCCAGGTCGGGGCCGCCCCAGGCACTGCGGATGGCCATCGCGTGCTCGGTGCCGTAGCCGGTGGAGCCGCGCTGGTTGGGCGCGAGCACGGCCAGGCCCTCGGCGGCCATCCGCTGCAGGGCCGGGTCGAACTCCAGCCGCCAGGCGTCGGCCGGGCCGCCGTGCAGGGCGAGCACCAGGTGCGGGGCGCTCAGCCAGGCGTCGCCGCCGTAGACCACGGCCTCCACCGGGCCGGCGGGACCGGCCAGTTCGAGGCTCTGGGCCGGGTGCCAGCGCCCGCCGTCGCCCGGGCCGGTGGAGCCGTCGAGGCGCCAACCGACGGGCGTGGAGCCGTGGTTGTGCTGCCAGGGGGTGCTGGCCGGGCGCTCGGTGCCGAGCGGGGCGAGCCGCAGCGGGAGCGGGGCGGCGGCTGGGGCACCGGGACGCCCGAGGGCGAGCAGCGCGTCCACGTCCATGGTGGTGAGCGCGGCCGGGTGGTCGGGGGCCGAGTACGGCATCCGCAGCCCCGCCGCCGACCAGTGGCCGACGGCGCCGAGGCGGCCGGGCGGCACGGGCAGCGGGGTCAGGCGGTTGAGCTCGGGCTGCCAGAGGGTCAGCGCCGAGGTGGTGCCGTGGTCGATCTGGAGCACCACCCGCCGCCCGTCCGGGCCGGCCTCGGTGTCCAGGGCGATCGGGCGCAGGAACAGTCCGGGCAGGTGCAGGCTCTCCGGGAAGCGCAGCGGCTGCCGGCCGCCGAGCTCGCCCCAGCCGAGGCGGTCGGTGCCGGGGGCGTCGCTGCGCACCATCGCGAAGCGGGTGTCCGGGTCGTACAGCGCCAGCCGGTCGTTGCTCCGCTCGCCGATCTCCAACAGCGGGGTGACCTGGCCGAGTTCGAGGTCCAGCACCACGGTGCGGACCAGGCCGCCCTGTACCCGGTCGAGCGCCAGCAGCCGGCCGGTGCGGTCCAGCCAGACGCCGCCGCCGTGCAGCCCCGGCAGCTCGGCCACCTCGATCGGCGGCGTGCCGTCGGCGGGGACCAGCCAGACCGTGGTGGCCGGCCGGGTGTCGGTGCCGAGCGCCACCGCGACCGGTGCTCCCGGGAGCGGTCCGTCGGCCGTGCCGCCGGGCATCGGCAGCAGGCGCAGGCCGGGGCGGCGCAGGGTGGCCAGCTCGGTCTCGGTGACGGGCTGTCCGGCCGGGCCGGGGGTGAGCAGCAGCAGGGCGTGCCGGTCGGCGTCGTGGCGGCAGACCAGCACCCGGCCGTCGGGCAGCGCGATCAGCTGCGAGTGCAGGCTCTCCGAGCGGCCGCCGGGCAGCGGCAGCGCGGTCGGCACGGCCGGCCCGGTGCCGGGCAGGCGCCAGCCCTCGGTGTACCAGCCGCCGTCGGCTCCGGCGGCCAGGCAGGCCGCGTGCGAGCCGTCGAGGGCGAAGGTGAAGCTCAGGCGACGCAGCGCCTGGGCGGTGGTGCGGGTGGCGGTGTTCATCCGGGCTCACCTCCTCCAGGGGGTTGACGACGGGGTCGGTCGATGACGGGGTCGGTCGGTGACGGGTGGTCAGGTGCGGGCGGTCAGGGTGGCGGGGGTGTCCGCGAGCGGGTCCAGCCAGAGGCGGGGGCCGCCGTGCAGCAGGCGGTGCAGGAAGGCGAGCGGCCCCGAGGTGCCGGTGCCGTAGGCGGGTGCCGAGCCGAGGCCGGTCTCGTCCGGCAGGACGAGCAGGCCCTCGCGCCGCACCGCGCGGGCGGCGATCAGCGCGGCCAACTCCTCGGCGCCGGTGCGGAACCGCTCCTCGCCGGTGGCGTCGGCCAGGTCGAGCAGGTACTCGCCGTTCCCGGCCAGGCCGTGGCAGGCGCTCGTCCCGCTGTGCCAACGGGCGTCCAGCACCGCCTGCCCGGCGGCGAGGGCCAGCCGGCGCGCGGTCTCGTCCCCGGTGGTGCGCCAGTAGCGGACCAGGAAGCTGCCGACCCCGGAGGAGCCGTGGCACCAGTGGGCGAGCCTCACGTGCGGCGGGTCGCCCGCGCTCTGCGGCCACCAGACCGAGCCGTCCCCGCCCTGACGGGCCGTCACGGTCAGCGTCTCGAAGGCCTCGGTGGCCCCGGCCAGCGCGGCCCGGTCACCGGTGGCCTCGGCCGTGGCGAGCAGGAAGGCGCCGACTCCGGCCACGCCGTGGGCGTAGCCGAGGTGGACGATCCCGGCCAGGCTGGAGTCGAAGGTCTTGGGCACCGGCCAGACCGTCCCGTACGGCTCGCGCGCGGCGGCCGCCAGCAGGGCGGTGGCGCAGGCGGCGGCCCGGTCCAGGAAGCCGGTGTCGCCGGTCGCCCGGTACAGCCGGAGCTGGAGCATCCCGGCGCCGGCCGCGCCGTGGCAGACGTCGGGGTTGGGCCAGCTCAGCGGGACCCGGCGGGCCAGCCCGGCGGCGCGGGCGCCCAGGGCGGGATCGCCCAGGGCCTCGGCCGCGTCGAGCAGGGCCCAGGCGGTGCCGGAGCGGCCGAAGTGCAGGCCGGGCAGCACGGTGGGCTCGGCGGCCGCCCGGCGTTCGACCCAGTCGGCGGCCCGGCGGACGGCCGTCAGGTCGCCCTCCGGGGTGGTGGCGGCGCGGGCCAGCAGGGCGAGCACCCCGGAGGCGCCGTGCTGCACGTTGCACGGGTCGGTCAACTGGCCGCCGGGGACGGTCTCCCAGAGCCGGTCCGGGCGGCCGTGCTCGGCGGTGTCGACGATCCGGCGCAGGCCGTCGGCCAGCACGCGGTCGAGCGGGTGGGCCACGGGCCGGTCGAGGGCGGGGGCCGCCGGGCGGGGGAGCGGTGGTGCTGCCTCCTCGTCCAGTGAGCGCGTCACCCGGTCGAGCGGCCAGCGCTCCGCCGGGTCCTCGGCGCGCAGGCCGAGCACGGCGGGTGCCAGCCGACGGGCCGTCACCCCGGCTCCGGCGGCGGCCGCGAGCCAGGCGTCCAGGCCGCCCTCGCCGGGCGGCAGCAGCGGGTCGTGCCCGGTGGCGAGCAGGAAGAGCAGGCCGCCGAGGGCGTACGCGTCCACCGCGAACGCGGCCACGGCCTCGGTCAGCGCGGGCCCGTGCTCGGGTGCGCGGTACCCGGGTGTGCCGGCCGTGCCGACCACCGCGCCCGCCTCGGCGGCGAGTTCGAGGTCGACCAGGCGCAGCGTGCCGTCCGGCAGCACCAGGACGTTCCCCGGTGAGAGGTCGCGCAGCACCAACCCCTCGCGGTGCACCCGCCCGACCAGCTCGACCAGCCCGAGCGCGACCCCGCGCGCCTCGGCCCAGGGCACGTCCGGCGCCCCGTCGTCGGTCAGCCTCCCGGCCACCCAGGCACCCAGTGGCACACCGTCGATCCGCTCCTCGGCCAGGTAGAGCGCGTCCCCCTGCTCCACCAGCTCCAGCGGACGCGGCGTCAGCCCCGTACCGGCCAGCCGCTCCAGCACCGCGGCCTCGTGCCGCAGCGCGGCCCTGGCGTCGGTGCCGGCCCGGTCCACCTCGATGAAGGCGCGGGCCTGCTTGACGATCACCTCGGCCCCGGTGGTGACGTCCCGGCCCAGGAAGATGCCGCCCTTGGTGCCGTGCCGGACGGCGGCCGTCAGTGCGTACCTGCCGCCCAGCAGGACGCCTCCGCCCTTCTTCGCCCCACCGGCGGGTACGGTCGACCCCTTCCCCTCGACGGGGTCGACCGCCCACGGCGGACATCGGTAGCTCGGGCCGCGGACATCCTCGGTGACGCCGCCGTCCGGCCCGTGCAGCAGCGAGCGGTAGGCGCCGTCGTTGCCCAACTCGGCCCGGCGGGCGAAGACCCCGTAGCGGTAGTGCACGCGGCTGCCGGGGGCGTACGCCCGGTCCGAGAGGATCCCGGGACCGGGGAATCCGGCGGTGGCGCGGTGCAATTCCCCGGCCAGCCGCAGGAACTGTTCCTCGTCCTCCGGATAGACCGTCAGGAATTTCCCGGCCGAACCCCGCTCGCTGTTCCGCGAATTCACCTGGTGGAGCTTCTCCACGTCGGCGGTGAACTTGAACGTGCACGGGTCCGCGGCCAGCACCGCCGCCACTGCGGCGAGCACCTCGGCGGCGGCCGGGGTGGCGGCACTGACGTGCAGCTTCCACCCCTGCTCGGGGGTGGTGGACGCGGCCGGCCGGGCCGTGCACCAGAGGCCCTCGACGGTGAACTGCCAGTCACCGCCGCCTCCCCGGGCCCCGGTGCCGGCCAAGGCCGACCGCGCCACGTCCGTCAGCGGGCCGAGTGCCACCGGCCCGCCCTCGATCGGCTCCGGCCCCCCGGCCGTGCGCAGCGGTGTGCCCGCCCCCATCTGCTCCACACCCCTTCTGATCGCCACGGCCGGTAATTCCGGATGCCTCGGAAATCACCCCCGGCCGCGCCGCCGTGAATTCGGCGGTGCGCCCCGAAGACCCCCCGGTCGGGGTAACTCCCGTTCGCACCACAGAAGTTACTTTCGGAAACGGGCGGACTCAACGCCGACCGGGTCACTTCACTCGTAAGGGTGATCCCGAATCGTTTTCGAATACGCGCGACCGGGGCGGTGTGAGCAGCGGTGTCGCGCCGTCGGGGGGTCGCGCACCCCTTCGTTCACCACCGACTGCCCCCGCACGCCGGTTGACGCACACCGGTCCGCATCCGGCGGGCCCGGCGCGGACCCGGGCCCGCCGGTCCCCGGGCCGGGGGAAGCGCCCGCGCACGGTAGTCTCGACAGGTGCCGAAACTGTCCGAGGTCATCAACGCGCTCGAAGAGCTGTACCCGCCGAGCTGGGCGGAGTCCTGGGACGCCGTCGGGCTGGTCTGCGGGGACCCGGAGGCCGAGGTCCGCCGGGTGCTGTTCGCCGTCGACCCGGTCCAGGCCGTGGTGGACGAGGCCGCGGAGTGGGGCGCGGACCTGGTGGTCACCCACCACCCCCTCTATCTGCGCGGCACCACCAGCGTCGCCGCCACCGGCTTCAAGGGCCGAGTGGTGCACTCGCTGATCCGCGCCGGGATCGCCCTGCACGTCGCGCACACCAACGCCGACCACGCCGACCCGGGCGTCTCCGACGCACTCGCCGAGGCCGTCGGCCTGCGGGTGCTCGGCCCGCTGATCCCGGACCCGACCGACCCGAAGGGCCGCCGCGGCACCGGACGGATCGGCGTGCTGGAGCCCCCGCTCACCCTCACCGAGTTCGGCGCACGGGTGGCGGCCGGGCTGCCGGCCACCGCCACCGGGGTCCGGGTCGCCGGGGACGGCGACCGGGTGATCACCCGGGTCGCGGTCTGCGGCGGGTCGGGTGACAGCTTCTTCGCCGAGGTCCGGGCCGCCGGGGTGGACGCCTACGTCACCGCCGACCTGCGGCACCACCCCGCCTCCGAGGCGGTCGAGGCCGCCCCGGTCGCGCTGGTGGACGCCGCGCACTGGGCCACCGAGTGGCCCTGGCTGCGGCTGGCCGAGCGCGGCCTCGCCGAGGCGGCGGCCGGCCGCGGCTGGACCGTGGAGACCAGGGTCTCGCACCTGGTCACCGACCCGTGGACCGCGCACGCCCCGATGACCCCGCCGACCTCGTTGACCCCGCCGACCTCGCTGACCCCGTAACGGCACCCGCCGGACCCGGCGCCGCACCGAAGACCTTGGCCGCACCGACGGCCGCCAGCTGACAGACCCACAGGAGCCCCCGCAGTGAACGCCGCGCCCGCCGACCAGATCCGCCTGCTCGACCTCCAGGCCATCGACTCCAAGCTCGACCAGCTGGCCCACCGTCGCCGCAGCCTGCCCGAGCACGCCGAGATCGACCGGGCCACCGCCGACCACACCGCCCTCAAGGACCTGGTGATCGCCGCCCAGGCCCAGCTCGGCGACACCGAGCGCGAGCAGACCAAGGCCGAGCAGGACGTCGAGCAGGTCCGCGCCCGCTCCGCCCGCAACCAGCAGCGCCTGGACTCCGGCACCGGCTCCCCGCGCGACCTGGAGAACCTCCAGCACGAGAACGAGTCGCTGGCGAAGCGTCAGGCCGACCTGGAGGACGTCGTCCTCGAGGTGATGGAGCGCCTCGACTCGGCGCAGACCCGGGTCACCGAGCTGACGGCCCGTCTGGACCACTCCACCGTGGTGCTCACCGAGGCCGAGGGCCGCCGGGACGCCTCCTTCGCCGAGATCGACGGCGAGGCCGAGAAGGTCAAGCGGGACCGCGAGGCCGTCGCCCAGGTCATCCCGGCCGACCTGATCAAGCTCTACACCCGCCTGCGCGAGCAGCAGGGCGGCGTCGGTGCGGCCCGCCTGTTCCAGCGCCGCTGCGAGGGCTGCCGGGTCGAGTTCGCCGCGGCCGACCTGAACGCCATCAAGGCCGAGGCCGCCGACGCCGTGGTCCGCTGCGAGAACTGCGGCCGGATCCTGGTCCGCACCAGCGAGTCGGGCATCTGATCCGGTGACGGGGACGGGGCGCAGGTTCATCGTCGAGGCGGACGGCGGCTCCCGGGGCAACCCGGGCCCCGCCGGGTACGGCGCGGTGGTCCGGGACGGCGACACCGGCCAGATCATCGCCGAGGCCGCCGAGTACATCGGGCACGCCACCAACAACGTGGCCGAGTACAAGGGCCTGATCGCCGGCCTGCGGGCCGCCGCCGAGCTCGACCCGGAAGCCAGGGTGGACGTCCGGATGGACTCCAAGCTGGTGGTCGAGCAGATGTCCGGCCGCTGGAAGATCAAGCACCCCGACATGCGGCCGCTGGCCGCCGAGGCCGCCACCGTGCTGCCCCGGGCCCAGGTCAACTACAGCTGGATCCCGCGCGAGCGCAACAAGGACGCGGACCGGCTGGCCAACGAGGCGATGGACGCGGGCAAGGCCGGCCGCCAGTGGGAGCCCAAGGCCCGCCCGTCCGCCGCCGCTCCGGTCACCGGCACCGCCCCGGCGGACGAGCCGCTGCCCGAGCCCGCCGCGCCCCGGGCCGGCTGGGCCGCCCCCGCCGACCTCGGCACGCCGACCACCTTCGTCCTGCTCCGGCACGGCGAGACCCCGCTCACCCCGGAGAAGCGCTTCTCCGGCAGCGGCGGCAGCGACCCGGCGCTCTCCGAGAAGGGCCGCTGGCAGGCCGAGCGGGCCGCCGAGGCGCTGGCCGCGCGCGGCACCGTCCAGGCCGTCGTCAGCTCCCCGATGCTGCGCACCCGGCAGACCGCCGAGGCCGTCGCCACCCGGCTCGGGCTGGACGTGCGGATCGAGGACGGCCTGCGCGAACTGGACTTCGGCGCCTGGGAGGGCCTCACCTTCGCCGAGGCCCAGGAGCAGTACCCGGACGACCTGACCGCCTGGCTCGGCTCCGCCAAGGCCAAGCCGACCGGCTCCACCGAGAGCTTCACCACCCTCACCCACCGGGTGGGCACGGCCCGGGACAAGATCCTGGCCCGCTACTCCGGCAAGACCGTCCTGGTCGTCTCCCACGTCAGCCCCATCAAGACCCTGGTCCGGCTGGCGCTGGGAGCCCCGCCGGACGCGCTCTACCGGATGGAGCTCTCGGCCGCCTCGCTCTGCGCCGTCCAGTACTACGCGGACGGCAACGCCTCGCTGCGCCTGCTGAACGACACCTCGCACCTGCGCTGAGCCGGGGCGGGGCCTCGGCCCCGCCCCACCCGCTCAGGCGTCCGGCCGGCTCACGCGTCCGGCTGAGTGACCGTCAGGCCCCAGTGCACGTCCGGCGCGGAGGCGTCCACCCCGACGTGGAAGGACCGGCCCTGCTCGGCCGTCACCTGCGCGGAGGCGATGCCCGTGCCGTCCACCGGGCAGTCCACGGTGAAGGTGGTCGGGGTGAGGTCGCCGTAGTACGGCGTGAAGGTCACCGCCACCGTGCTCCCGGCCGACGTGCCCCGGCAGCCGACCGTGACGGTCACCGGCGGGCCCGCCGCGTACGCCCCGCCGGTGACGGCGCCCCCGTCGCCGATCCAGTCCGGGATCCAGATCAGCCCCTCCGCGCCCGGGTACGGCAGGATCTCGCCGGTGCCCGGGGTGCCCTGCTCGTACGTCCCCGACGGCGCCTGCCCGGCCCCGTCGCCCGCCGAGGCCACGGCCACGGCCGGGACGGCCACCGCCGCGACCGCCGCCACCGTCGTGAGTGCCGCCGCCAGGACCGTTCCCGCGTGCTTCATGTTCGTCCCCCTCGTACCGGACGCCGGGCCCCGACGGCCCGACGTACCCGCACAGTCTCATCCGGCACCGACAGGTGCGCCTGAGTACGGAGGCTCAAATGCCCCCGGCTCAGTGGATCTCGGTGACCACCACGTCGAGCTGCCAGGGCTTGCGGGCGGTGCCCTCCGCCAGGACCTCGATCCGGTAGCCGAGCCCGGTCAGCGCGTCCACCAACTCGCCCGGGGAGGCCGGCTCCTGACCCGCGTTCAGCAGGTCGCGGACCAACCGGCCCTTGGTGGCCTTGTTGAAGTGGCTCACCACCGAGCGCTTCAACTCCCCGTTCACCTCGCGCTCCTGGAGCACCCGCACGGTCGCGGTCCGCGCCGCCACCGCCCCGGCCGGCTTCCACGCCGCCGCGTACGCCGCACTGCGCAGGTCCAGCACCAGCCCCTCGCCCGCCGCCTCCGGCAGCACCTCGGCCATCTCCCGCCGCCAGTACGCCCCGAGCGCCCCCAGCGGCGGCAGCTTCACGCCCATCGAGCAGCGGTACGGCGGGATCCGGTCACCGATCCGCACCGCGCCCCACAGCCCCGAGAAGACCACCAGCGAACGCTCGGCCAGCGCGTACGCCGCCTCGTCCAGCTTCGCCAGCCCCAGCGCGTCGAACAGCACCCCCGTGTACACCTCGCCCGCCGGCAGCGCCCCCGCCGTCGGCAGCCCGGCGTTCTTCGCCACCTCCCCGCGCAGCCCCTCGCTCAGCCCGAGCACCTGGCGCGCCGTCTCCTCGTCTCCCCGGCAGAGCCCGACCAGCGCGTCCAGCACCGCCCGCCGCCCCGCCGTCAGCCCCGGCAGCGACAGCCCGTCCAACTCCAAGGGCACCCCGGCCTCCGCAGCGGCCTTCCCCTCCGACGGCGGCAACAGCACCAGCACGGCGACACCCTTCAACAGTCTGTGGCAGCGGACCCTGCAACTGTACGGGCCCGCCGCCCGCCCCCGTGCCGGGCCTCGGGAGGTCGACGCCCCTGCTCCGACGGGCGCGGGGCCTGGACGGCACACCGCCGGGGGCGCCGAGCGCCCGGGGGAGCGCACGGAAGGCCGCGGCGCGAGACCGACGGTCCGGCGCGTTCAGGGTGTGTGCGCCACTCCGCCGGAAGCGGTGAGCGCCCGCAGGCGGGCCCGGGCACGGAAGGCCGCTGCCCGCGCCCCGGCCGCCTCGAAGCCGGCCAAGGCCCGGCGGACCGCCGTCGCATCGCCACCCAGCCGGGCCAGCGCCGCCTCGTACGGGCAGCCGCGCCGCTCCCAGGCCTGCGCGGCAGCCGCTCGGGCGCCCGCCAGCTCCGCCGCGTACGGCCCGGCCGCCCGGAGCTGCGGCACGCGGCCGCCGCTGCGCCGCACCCAGACGGCGAGCGCCCCCGCCAGCCAGGGGGCGCCGCGTCCGCCGGTCATCGCCAGGCCGTGCCGGGCCTCGGCCGCCGCCCGCTCCTCGTCACCGCCGAGCCAGGCCGCCTCGGCCCGCGCCACCCACACCGGGCCCAGCAGCCGCAGGTCCACCGGATCGGCCGCCGCCACCGCCTCGTCCAACGGCCCCCACACCCCCGGCTCCCCGCACCTGGCCCGCACGGTGCCCACCACCTGAAGCGCCCGCACCCTGGCGGTCAGCGGCAGCCCCGGCACGCGCAGCGCTTCGTCGGCCGCCCGCACCGCCTCCCGCCAGTGGCCCTCGAACAGTCGAAGGTGCACCAACTGCGCCTCCGCTTCCTGGAGTTGCCACGTCAGGCCATGCTCTCGGCAGTGGGCCACCGCCCGTTCGAGGGCCCGCCCGGCCCGGGCCGGATCGCCCTGCAGCAGGGCCAGCTCCCCGACCGCCAGACCCCTCCGGACGGCCTCCTCGACGTCCTCCACCCCGCACCCCGCCTCGACCGCACCCCACTCCCCGCCCCCGGCCACCACCCGGGCCAGCGCCAGCTCCCAACGGGCCCGCGCCGCCACCCTCCCGTCCGCGGCGACCGCCCGCCGGGACCAGGCCGCCACCGCCACGAGGTCCTGCGCGGCCCCGGCCGCCTCCGCGAGATCCAGGTACGCCCGGGCCGCCGCCGCTCCCGTCAGCAGCTCCGCCGCCCGCCGCCCCGCCCGCCCGGCCTCCTCACCCCGCCCGCACCGCCACAGCGCACGCGCCGCCCGCCGCAGGTCCTCGCCCTCACCGGCCCGGTCGCCGAGCACCCGCCGCAGCGCACCACCCTGCCGCCACCGGTCCGCCGCCTCCGCCGCCCCGGCCGGCCCGAGCTCCGCCGCCCTGGCCTCCAACAACCCGGCCAGCCCGGCGAGGACGGCCCGCCGCTCCACCAGCTCCACGCCCCCAGTCTCCGCCCGCCGCCCCGCATCCCGCCCGCCGTGCGGCGCACCGGAGGCGCTCCGACGGGTCGTCAGGCGGGGGGATCGCGACGGGCGGGGCCTCCTGGCGGGGGCGTGTCCGTTCGGAGGTCTGCCCGCCGGGGTGCCGGGGTGGCCCCGAAGGGTCCTCAGGTGGTGGCAGGACCCGGCGCGCCGGGTCCGGTCACCACCCCCCTGCGGGTAAGTCCGTCCGGCGGGTCCGCCCGCTCGACGGGGCGTCAGGCAGCGGGTCGGCCAGTACGCCGGGTTCTGTCTCCCGGGTGGTGGGCCGCCCTCCGGGGGAGTGCCCGGGGCGGTCCGACGGGCCGTCAGGTCGGCGGCGCCGTACGCTGCGAGCATGCCGCGTCAACAGCTGAGGATCAGGGCCGCCGACTCCGCGCGGATCAACCGCGAGCTGGCCGAGCTGCGCGAAGGGCTCCAGCTGCCGAGCGGCTGGTCGCCCGAGGCCGCCGAGGAGGCGGAGCGGGCGGCGGGGGTGCCGAGGCTGCCGGAGTTCGACGCGACCGACCTGGAGCTGTTCACCGTCGACCCGCCCGGCTCCCGCGACCTCGACCAGGCGATGGGCCTCGGCCGGCGCGGCAGCGGCTACCGGGTGCACTACGCCATCGCCGACGTCTCGGCCTTCGTCCGCCCCGGCGGTGCCGTCGACGCCGAGGCCCACCGCCGCACCCAGACCCTCTACTTCCCCGACCTGCGCATCCCGCTGCACCCCGCCCGGCTCTCCGAGGACGCCGCCAGCCTGCTCCCCGGCGAGCTGCGCCCGGCCCTTCTCTGGCAGCTGGACCTCGACGCCGACGGCGTGGTGCTGCTCGCCGACGTCCGCCGCGCCCAGGTCCGCTCCCGCCGCCGCCTCGACTACCAGGGCGTGCAGGAGGCCGTCGACCGCGGTGCCGCCGACGAACAGCTCCGGCTGCTCGCCGAGGTCGGCCGCCTGCGCGAGCAGCGCGAGGCGGACCGCGGCGGCGTCAGCCTGCCGATCCCCGAGCAGGAGGTCGAACCGGCCGACGGCGGCTACCGCCTGGCCTACCGCGCGCCCCGCCCGGCCGACGGCTGGAACGCCCAGATCTCCCTGCTCACCGGTATGGCCGCCGCCGAGCTGATGCTGGACGCCGGCGTCGGCCTGCTCCGCACCCTGCCCGCCGCCCCCGAGTCCGCGTACGAGCGGCTGCGCCGGACCGCCAAGGCGCTGGACGTGGAATGGCCGCCCGGCACCCCGTACCCCGCCCTGATCCGCTCCCTCGACCCGGCCCGGGCCCACCACGCGGCCTTCCTCAAGGAGTGCACCGGCCTGTTGCGCGGCGCGGGCTACCACGCCTTCGACGCGGCCCGCGGCGTCGCGCCACCGGCCGACCCCGGCCACGCCGCGCTGGCCGCGCCGTACGCGCACTGCACCGCGCCGCTGCGGCGGCTGGGCGATCGCTACGTCCAGGAGCTCTGCCTGGCGATCGCCGGCGGCACCGAGCCCCCGGCCTGGGTGCGCGACCAACTCCTAGAACTCCCGGCCCTGTTGGAGGGCGGTGACCGCCGGGCCCGGGAGATCGAGCGGGCCTGCGTCGACCTGGTCGAGGCCGAGCTGCTGCACGGCCGCGAGGGCGAGCGCTTCGACGCCGTGGTCGTCGACGTGGACGAGCGCCACCCGGCCAAGGGCACCGTCCAGCTCCGCGAGCCCGCCGTGGTCGGCCGCTGCGAGGGCCCCGGCCCGCTCCCGCTCGGCGAACGCCTCACGGTCCGGCTCACCCTCGCCGACCCCACCACCCGCACCGTCGCCTTCGCCCCGGCCTGACGACCCCTCAGGAACGCGCGGGAGGCCCGGCCGCGTACGCCGCCGGGGGCGCGATGGCCTGCACGTCGGCCCCCTCCCCGACCCAGAGCCCGATGAACAGCGCGGCCGTCGCCTCCAGCAGCCCCGCCCGCTCCAGACCACCGGCCGGCAACGGCTCGCACCCCGCGTCCCGCACCAGCCCGGCCACCAGCGCGACCGCGCCGTCGTCCCCGCAGAGCGGCACGGCCAGCGGACGGCCGTCGAACACCGGCGGCCGCATCCGCCACACGTCCCGGTGGCAGAGGTTGAACGCCTTCACCACCCGGGCCTCCGGCGCCGCCCCGGCCAACAGCCGCGCGGCCGAGGCCCCGCCCTCGGTCAGCAGTCGGAAGCCGGGCCCGACCGGGTTGGAGCAGTCGATCAGCACCGTGCCCGCCAGCTCCGCCCGCAGCCCGCCGACCACCTCCGCCCCGGCCCCGAACGGCAGCGCCACCAGCACCGCCTCGGCACCTGCGGCCGCCCCGCGCAGCCCGTCCGCGGCCGCCCCGGTCCGCTCCGCCAGCCGCCGCGCCCGGCCCGCGTCCCGCCCGCCGACCGTCACCCGGTGCCCGGCCCGCACCCAGTGGGCCGCCAGCGCGTCCGCCATGCCGCCCGTACCCAGCACCCCGATCCTCATCAACCGCTCCCTCTCCGACGTGGGTTCGACCGTTCACCACCACGCTAGGGACCCGGTCGGGCACCATTCGGTACGTGCCGGACGACCCCTTCCTCGCCGACTGCCGCGCGCGGCTCGGCTTCGACCTGCTCGCCAACACCTGGAACCCCGTGGTGCTCCGGGCCCTCCGGGACGGCCCCCGGCGCCACGGTGAACTGCGCGAGCTCATCGGCGGCATCAGGTCCAAGGTCCTCACCGAGACCCTCCGCCGTCTCCACGTCAACGGTCTGGTCGACCGGCACGCCGCTGACGGCCCGTCACCCCGCCCGGAGTACCGCCTCACCGAGCTCGGCCGCAGCTTCCTGGCCCCGATCGAGGCGGTCGGCGGGTGGGCCTTCGAGCACGGCGACGAGGTGATGGCCGCCCGGGACGCCGCTCTGCCCCCCGAGCCGCTGTCCTGACCGCCCGGCCCGACCGGCTACGATGACCAGTACGGCGGACGAGCCGGCCGGGCGGTCGCGTCGGGTCCCTTCGGGGGCTCGCCGAGGAACGTCCGGGCTCCACAGAGCAGGGTGGTGGGTAACGCCCACCCGGGGTGACCCGCGGGACAGTGCCACAGAAAGCAGACCGCCACCGACTCCGGTCGGTGGTAAGGGTGAAACGGTGGTGTAAGAGACCACCAGCGACCGAGGTGACTCGGCCGGCTAGGTAAACCCCACCTGGAGCAAGGTCAAGATCGGCGCCCCCGGGCGCCGTGCGCGGATGCACGAGGGCTGCTCGCCCGAGTCCGCGGGTAGACCGCACGAGGCTGTCGGCAACGGCAGCCCTAGATGGATGGCCGCCTCCCCGGGCCGCGCAAGCACCCCGGGAGACAGAACCCGGCGTACAGGCCGACTCGTCCGCCGCCAAGCTGGGGAAAGGCCCCCTGACCTGCGAATACGCAGGTCAGGGGGCCTTTCTCATGGCCGTCACAGGGGGCTGGTTCTGGAGGCCGTCCCAGACGGCGAACACCTCGTCCACCAAGCCCACCAAGCCCACCAAGACCTCGCTGCCCGCCATGTGCGCAGCAGAGTCAGAGGCGACCATCCCCGTCCGGTGGACCTCGGACGCGTTCCGCATCAGTCGGTCGTACATCGGGTGGTGCTCTGTGGGGAGAGACTCGCGGTACTCGTCCGCCGGGAGTACGACCTCAAGCCGACCGCCCGCGGCAAGGACCATCTCGGCGAACCAGGCGTCGGGTCCGTCGGCGATGCAGGACACGCCGACCAACTCCGACTCACGGCCGCGGAGCGCTTCCGCCAGGAGCCTGCGAACCTGGACCTCCACATCGGCGTTGAGGCCCCTATGGCCAGTGATCCCGATTCGCATGTGCCCCTCCTGCAGGTAGACGTCGTGAAGGCGTTCGTCAAAGTCGCGCACAGTCCTTGTGCAGAGACGAGCTCGTGAAGGATCTCCGAAATGCTCGGGCCCTCTCCACGATTCGACCGGACCGGTACTCCAGCCCCACGTCGAGTGCGCTGGACGCCGGGGCGAAGCCTGCCTCAACGTGGCCGGCAGCCATGTGCCCCCGGGCTACATCCAAGATCAGTAGCGCTCGCTGCGTAGCATGGCCGGTGGTGAGCGCTGCTACGTCCTCGCCCAGGACCCAATCGGACAGGCCGAGCTGCGTCCCGCAAGTGACTCGCGCAGCCGCCACTTTCTCCTCGTTGAAGACGAAGACCCAAGGCCAAGGCGGAGGCTCCTCCGAGCTGAGGCCAGCCGCCACGGTGCGACTGTGAACAAGAGAGCGATCTGCTTTCCGTGGGTCCCCGCCTGCGGCGTGAGCCAGAGCTTCGACGCTGGCAAGCCATGCATCCGCGATCTGAGGGCCGCTGGTCCCGAGAGCCTTGCGTGCCCGCTCGGCGAGGTTGAGGGCCTGAGCGGCGTTGCCCGCCTGGCCTTCGAACTGGGCCAGCGAACCAATCTGATAGGCGATCAGGAGAGGGTCACCGGCGGACTGCGCGGCCTTAACGGCCTGACCGTACAAGAGCGAGCGGACCCGTAGTCGCCCATGTCCCAGGCGAGCCAACCAGCCAGCGATGACGCCTCGCTACTGAACTTGATTGAGGAGCAGGAGGAGGCCGTGCCGGCCGCTGAGCGGCCTGCGGCTGGCGCGCGGGGCCCAGCTCCCGCGAACTGGGTGGAGATGGCGCAAGAAGCAGACACGGAGTCCGCCCGCGTTTGGTGGACCCGGAAGGTGGCGACCTGGTACTCCGACAACACTAAGGCGGCATAGGTCGGGAACGCAGAAAGGCCCCCTCCCGCCACGGGAGGGGGCCTTCTGTATAGCTACTTTTTGAGCTCGAACTGCTTCTGACGCTCCTTCTGCTTACGCTCAAGCTGCCGCTGGCGGTTCTTCAGCTCTTTGGCACGCGCCTTCTCCTCGCGGCGAAGCTGCTTGTGCTCGCGCCGGTCACGCCACCAGGACAACTTGTCCCTGGAGTTGCCGGGGAGCACCTCGCGAAGGATGCGCTGGACGATAGCCCCCAAGAGTGCGAGGCCGGCCAGGCAGAGCACGGCGACCCAAGGGGTGTCGGGCGGGAGGTTGAACATGATCTTGAACCCTCTCGGTGAGAGGGCACCAGCTACGCGGCGAGAACGAAGCTGTCGACGTGCCCCAGACGGGGCGTCGGCCGGATCGGACCCGGCTGACGCCTGAGCGCCGTCAGGGCTGAGCCAGGCCCTCGGGGCACGACGGGGCCGGCTAGTCGTTCGGTTCCACACACGCACGCCCACGTGGGCGGGACGTAGCCAACGAAAGCGGGGTGAGCCCCTACGACGAACAAGCGGAAGGCCGCTCTGGCGCTGAACAGGGCGAGCGTCAGCAGAGTCAGAAGGGCTGCCAGGTCGTCGATGGGATTTCGTGGCGGACGAGGGCCGCTTCCTCCCTGGAACTCGATGATCAGCTCCTGAGGCCACTCTGATCGGATGATCAGCCCAAGTCGCGCTTCTACGTCACAGCAGGAGAGCAGCTTCGAGGCCTCCACCGCCGAGGTGGTTGCCAGTGGATCGAACGAACCGTCCCTCTCGAAGCCGGCGGGCTCTAGGCAGGGGGAACCCGCCAGGAGTTCGGCAAGCTGCTGTGCACCTTGGCGGAGGAGGTCGCGCCGATAGCTGTGCCGAGGGGCAACGGCAGAGGCCGCGGCCGCTTCACGCAGATGGTGATGAACCAAACGTTCGACACTGGCAGGTGCCCCGGAGTCGAACGAGTCGAGGATGCCGTTGTAGACGCTGCTGTCCAGAATTACGACGTTTGCATTGGTCCCGCCGAAGCTCACCGCCGAGCGCGCGTACTTGAGGAGACCAGCGCGCCGCACTGCTTCCACAAGGTGGCCCACGCCTCCAACTCCCATGGGACCGATGATAGGGCATCCGTCAGACAAACCTACTTCAATGAAAGCGAGTTGAGGCCCAGAGGGGCATCCGCGCGATGACAGCAAGCCCCCTCCCGTGAGGGAGGGGGCTTGCTGTCGGGCTACTTCCGCAGCTCGTACCGCTTCTGACGGGCCTTCTGGTCGCGCCGCTGCTTGCGCTCCAGCCGCTTCTGCTCGTGCTTCTGTTGCTTCGAGCGGTTGCGGTCCTGCCACCAGGTGAGCCGGTGCTCGGACTCGGTGGGCATGGACTTCTCGAAGAACCGGTCAGCCACCCAGGCGGCGATGAACAGGCTGATCAAGATCAGCCAGCCCCACCAGGGGATCACGGTGACCAAGGTCAGAAGAAGATCAAAAAAGCTACGCACTACACCGTCCCCAGGGGGGCACGAGCTACGCGGCGAGAGCGAAGCCCTGGAAGTGCCCCTGACGGGACGTCAGCCGGGCCATCCCCGGCTGGCGTCGGGACGCCGTCAGGAGCGAGCCCGGTCCCCGGGGCACCACAGGGCCGGCCAGTCGTTCGCTACCGCAGACGCAGACCCACGCGGGAGGCACGTAACCCACGGAAGCTGGACGTGCCCCAGACACGAGAAGGCGGAGCCCCGCCTGCGTGCTGAACAGGGCCAGGGTCAGCAGACTGAGGAGCTCTTGGAGTGCCTTACGGGGGTCCTGCGGGGGCGAGAAGGTCTTGAACTCAACGACGTAGTCGAAGAGGCCCCAATGGCCAAGCGCAACCGTGTCGATCACCAGGGAGTCCTGAACGGACCACCAGCCACAGCAGGAGTGGACCCGGAGGGCGTCTACCGCAGAGGTGACCCCCACGGAAGTGGTGAGGAGGTCGTCAGGGCCTGCATCGGCGGTGCGAATGCGGTCCCAGTCGAGCTCTACGCCGTCTAGGTGGCCGTGCTGTGTGGCGGAGGAGTCCGCCATGACCGCAGTACGCGTGTACTGGACGACCCACGACTCAAACTCGTAGGAGGCAAATTTCAGATCGACGTGCGGCTGATGGCCATAGGTCAGGAGCGCTTTTGTCCACGCAGGGCTAAAGGCCTGATGGCGACCTGCGAGTCAGGGCGAAGGGCATGCAGATGCCGACTCAACTTCAATAGGCGCGCTGCATGATCCCCCATGTGCCACATGGTAAGACATAGGCCCGACAGGCCGATCCTCGCGGCGAGTTGGGGCCCGAAGGGGTCGCGCTCGCGACAACAGTAAGCCCCCTTCGGATCGTCAGAAGCCTACCGTTCTCACACGGTCAGCTCAGCCTCCTGCTCGGTGAGCTCGACCTGACGGGCAGCAGCCCGGTCCCACGGAGACGCCTTGTGCAGGGCCACAGTGGTCTTGGTGTCCTCGTGCCGCTGTGCGGCCTCACCGACACCGAGCACGGCGGCGGCCACGGCGAGAAGGGCCTCCCATGGGACGGCCGGCAGACGGGTGATCAGCAGCGAGACCAAGGCGGCGAGGACGGCGAAGAGACGGACGCCGTGGCGGGAGATGAATTCATTCCGCAGCACCGCCAGGTGCACCTCGACGCCGTAGAGGTCGGCCAGGTCGTACAGGTCCGCGCTCGCTTCGTGGCGCCACCGGCGGTCAGCAGCTCGGTTCGGAAGAGGGCCCGGTACCGGGCCAGAGCAGGACGGGCAGTCGCCGCAGCGGCCGGCGCAGTCCACCAGCATGGTGATCTCCAGAGGGAAGAGGGCATGAAGAAGGCCCGCCCCAGAGGTGGGGCGGGCCTGGAAACGGCTACGTGGAGCCGTAGTTGAAGCACGGGCAGAGGGACTTGAACCCCCAGCCTGCCGCTTTGGAGGCGGCTGCTCTGGCCAATTGAGCTATACCCGCACGATCCGCTCGACCGGACTTGAACCGGTGACCACCGCCTTGAGGACGGCGCTCTGGCATCTGAGCTACGAGCGGTCGTAGGTCTTGAGTTTGTGGCACGAGCGGCACAGTGTCACCAGATTTTCCAGCTCCCAGGTTCCGCCCTGGGCCACCGGAATCTTGTGATCCACCTCCAACTCGGTTCGAGAGCCGCACTGTTGGAGAGCAGGTGTGGGCCCTGTGCGGAGCGATGCCTTCGCACTCGCGCGCGATGATCCTTGTGGGAGTTGGCTGCGGCCTTCGCTCCGGGGAGGCCTTCGGCCTCTGCCAGGATGCCGTTGACTTCACAGCCGGCACTGTCACGGTTCGGCGGCAGGTCATCAAGGTGAAGTCCCAGGCGGTGTTGGTCGACTACAACAAGACCGAGAGGTCGCACGAGCGGGAGGTGCCCCTCCCGGCCTTCGTCCACCGGGCACTGCTCGATCACCTGGACGCCCACTCGGTGGTCGTGCTGCCAGGGGGACAGCGACTTCTGTTCCGGTCGTCCCGGGCTCAGCTCTTCCGTCGGGACTCCTTCTACAAGACCTTCAAGAGGGCGCTGGCGGCGGCTGGGCTCCCAGCGGACTTCCGCTTCCATGACCTCCGGCACACCTTCGCCTCCTGTGCGCTGGACCAGGGGCTCTCCAAGTCCACGGTGCAGCTCTACATGGGCCACGCCTCCGAAGCCGAGCTGGACGCCACCTACCACCACCAGGTGAAGGGGGCCGCAGCCCGCGACCGCGTCGCCCTGGAAGCGGTGTTCTTCGAGGAGACCGCCGACGTGGTGATCCCCGATAGTGTGGGCGACGACGACGTGGAGTTGGCCGCATGAGCGTGGCGTTCCGCCGAGGTGTGGCGATGGCGTGGCGATCGAGGCCCTGCCAAGGGCGTTTTCGCAGGTCAGTACATCTGCGGAGACTGTGCCCGGCGTATAGGCCGACTCGTCCGCCGCCAAGCTGGGGAAAGGCCCCCTGACCTGCTAATACGCAGGTCAGGGGGCCTTTCTCATGGCCGTTGGGAGGAGTGCGCCCTCCGGCCCGTTCGAGTCCTCACGGCCCGGTGCCGGGGCCCGGGGTGGGTCAGGCCTTGCCCCAGGTGCCGGAGGACCAGAGGGCGCCGCCGGCGTTGGGGCCGCCGTTCTGGCGGTAGAGGACGAAGTTGCCGTCCTCCTGGGCGATGACGTAGGCGCCGGGGTTGCCGTGGGTGTTGGTGCTCCACGGGGTGCCGAACTCGGTGAGGACCTCGAAGGCACCGTCCGGGTTCATGTAGGCGAAGCTCTCCGGCTGGTTCCAGGTGCCGGTGGACCAGATCGGCCGGCCGTCGGACTTGCGGTAGAGCACCACGTTGCCGTCGTTCTGCTTGAGCAGGACGGTGGTGCGGGACTCCACCCACATGCCGCCGAGGAGCCCCAGGTCGGACTCGATCTTGCTGGACGGCTTGCCGGTGTACGCGCCGTTGACGACCTCGGGGAGGGCCCCGGTCCCGTTGCTCCAGAACGGGTCCCCGCCGGTGCGGGGGCCGACCAGCAGGTCGCCGAGGGCGAGGGCGAAGTAGGAGTCGGGGTGGTTCCAGGTGCTGGTGGACCAGAGGCCGCCGCCGGTGGTGGGGCCGCCGCCCTGGCGGTAGACGACGAAGTTGCCGTCCGTCTGCATGGTGGCGTAGGCGCCGGGGTTGTTCCAGGTCCGGGAGGACCACAGGGCCTGGATGCGGGAGCCGTCGGTGGCGACCAGGTAGAGCACCAGGTTGCCGTCGGTCTGCATCACCAGGGTGGTGCTGCCGGCGTTCAGGCTGCTGCCCGACTCCAGCCGCTGGCCCGGCATGAGGAAGGCGACCTGAGGCGCCTCGGAGTCGGACGGGGCCGCGTTGGGAGCGGACTTGAGGGCCTTGGCGGCGGGCGCCTTCGGCATCGTGCGGACGACCGGCGCGGGCTTCTCGGACTTGCCCGCGGCGGGTGCGGCGACGGATCCGGTGGTGCTGGTGGCCAGGATCGCGCCGGCGCCGATCAGGAGCGCGGCGGCACGCTGAAGCGTGCTCTTACGCATGGGTCCCCCTAGGAAAAAGGTGAAGAAGCTGTCGAAGACTGGTGTTCGACAGAGAGTTTCTACACCACCCGAGTGACAACCGGACGGGATTTTCCCGGCGCCCGGGGCCGGGAGAACGGCTCGGGACCAGGGGGTGAAGTCCAGGGGTGATTCCCCCCGGCGGGTGGGCCGGGGGGAATCACCGAGGTGGGGGGAGGGCTCCGGAGCCGCGGTGGCTCAGGCCTTGCCCCAGGTGCCGGAGGACCAGAGGGCGCCGCCGGCGGCGTGGCCGCCGCCCTGGCGGTAGACGACGAAGTTGCCGTCCGCCTGGGCGATGGCGTAGGCACCGTGGTTGCCCTCGGTGTAGGTGCGCCAGTGGAGGTTGTTGTCGTCGGCGACGAAGAGGACGCCGTCCTCGTCCATGTAGGCGTAGGAGCCCGGACGGTTCCACGTGCCGGAGGCCCAGATGGCCCGGCCGTCGGACTTGCGGTAGAGCACCAGGTTGCCGTCGTTCTGCATGATCAGGATGGTGCTGCGGGACTCCACCCAGGTGTTGGGGTCGAGGCCCTGCTCGGTGCCGATGGTGTCCGACGGGTTCTCCGTGTACTCGCCGTTGACCTCGGTCGGGACGAAGCCGGTGCGGGCGTCCCACAGCGGGGCGTCGGAGCCGGGGACGCCGATCATCAGGCCGCCCCAGGCGAGCACCAGGACCGCGCCGGGGTGGTTCCAGGTGTTGCTGTGCCAGATGGCACCGCCGGTGGCGTCGCTGCCGCCCTGACGGTAGATCACGAGGTTGCCGTCGGCCTGCATCTCGGCGTGGGCGCCGGGGCTCCACCAGGTGCCGGAGGCCCAAAGGGCCTGGATCCGGGAGCCGTTGGAGGCGACCAGGTAGAGCACCAGGTTGCCGTCGGCCTGCATCACCAGGGTGGTGCTGCCGGCCGTCACGCTGTCGCCGGGGGCGAGCACCTGGCCCGGGCGCACCACCGCGGTGAGCGCGGCGGCGGCCGGGGCGGCCTGGGCGGTGGAGGGCGCCGACCGGAGGGCCTTGGCGGCGGGCGCCTTCGGCATGGTGCGGGTGATCGGCTCCGGCTTGCCGGTGAGGCCCGGTGCCGGGGCGGCGACGGCTGCGGGCCCGGCGGTGGCCAGGACGGCGCCGATGCCGACCAGGAGCGCGGCGGCACGCTGGTACGTGCTCTTACGCATGGTTCCCCCTAGGAAAGGTAAAGAAAGTGTGTATGTCTTGAGTGCGACAGAGAATTCATACACCAATGCGAAACCGGCATCCGCGGCGGGGGGTGTGTGACGGGGGATCCTGCCCCGTGGGCCCCGGGCGGTGGTCACCGGGGTACTACGTCCGCGAAGCGGGGTGTGAGGCGACCCCAATGTATCCCGTCGGACCATCGATCCGGTAGGACACGGAACACCCTTTTCCGATCTTGTCCGGGCCGGGGGTGCGGGCCCAGACTCGACGCATTCCACGTCCTTTCCCACCGGGCCCCGTCGGGTCCGGCGATCGGGCGTGCGGTGACGAAGGGGGACGTGATGGTGGATCAGGAGCGGGTGCTGCGGGCCCGGATGAGGTTGCTGAGCCTGGACCGCAGGCTGCTGCGCGGGACCGACGGGCTGTGGGTCTACCGGACGCTGGTGCAGGTCAGCCCGGAGGCGTACGGGTCGAGGCTGGCGCGGGTGCTGGTGGAGGCGAGCGGCTCGGAGCGGGTGGCCGGACTTCCCGGGCGGCGGCGGGCGTTGCTGGCGGAGGCCAGGGAGTGGGCCGAGCGGATCGAGCCCGGGCACCCGTACCGGGAGAAGGTCATGGCGCGGCTGGTGGAGGCCGAACTGCGGGAGGGGATCGGCGGCTGACGACGCGTCGGCGGGCCGCGCCGGGCTGGAGGCCCGGCGCGGCCCGGGGCCGTAGGGGTGGATCGGGGGCGGGTCAGGACTGCGTGGGGAGGACCGGCGGGAGGCGGGTCAGGACTGCGCGGGGAGGACCGGCGGGAGGCGGGTCAGGACCGCGGGGGGAAGACCAGCGGGAGGAGGGTCCGCTGGACCTTGGCGAAGGCGGCGGCGGTCTCGGCGAACTCGAGCCGGGCGTCGCCGGTGGTGAGCGAGGCGATCAGGGTGGTGCCGCCGTCGGGGGAGCCGTACATCAGGGCGCCCCAGCCCCAGAAGCCGCCGTTGTGGGTGTAGAGGGTGCCGGCCTCGGTCTCCTCGACGATCAGGCCCAGGCCGTAGGCGAACTTCGTGTGCGGGGTGCGCATCTCGGCCATCAGTTCGGCGGGGAGGAGGCGGCCGCCCAGCAGGGCGGAGAAGAAGACGTGCAGGTCGCGGGTGGTGGAGATCATGTCGCCGGCGGCGGAGATCCACGAGGGGTTGGAGCGGGTGACGTCGACGGTCCGCCACTCCTCGCCGTCCCGGTAGGTGTAGTAGCCGTGGGCGTGCGGGCCGGGCAGCTCGGGCGAGGCGTCCGGGACCAGGGTGCCGGTGAGGCCGAGCGGGCCGAGCAGGCGGCGGTGCATCTCCTCCGCGTAGGGGCGGCCGGCCAGCCGCTCGACCAGCAGGCGGGCCAGCACGTAGTTGGTGTTGGAGTAGCTCCAGTCGGTGCCGGGCTCGAACCGGGCCGGCTTGGCGAGGGAGAGGCGGAGCAACTCCTCGGGGCGGTAGGTGAGGAGGAGGTTGTCCACCCACTCCTGGCCCTGCCAGGGGATGCCGGGGGCGGTGGTGCCGTCCTCGTAGTACTCGCCGGTGTGGTTGAACAGGCCGCTGGTGTGCTGGAGCACCATCCGCACCGTGATCCGGCGGTCCAGCCCGTACCCGGGCAGGTGGTCGTCGACCGGGTCGTCCAGGCCGAGCAGTCCGTCGGCGACCAGGAGCAGGACCAGGGTCGCGGTGAAGGTCTTGGTGTTGCTGCCTATCCGGAAGTGCCCGTCGGTCGGTGGCGGGGCGTCGGAGCCGAGCTCGCCGATGCCGGCGCTGCCGGTCCACTCGCCCTGGCGGTCGTTCACCCGGACCTGGATCCCGGCCCAGCCGTCGGCGGCGATCTCCTCGACGGCGGCCCGGAGTTCGGGGCGGTCGGTGCTGGTGGCGGTGGTGACGCCGGTGGCGGTGGTGGTGAGGTGGTCGGACATGGTGGCGATCTCCTTGCCGGGTCGGGGTGTTGAGGGGTGGGGGGTCAGAGCGAGCGGGCGGTGATGTCGCCGTAGGCGGTGGTGGCGCGGATGGTGAGGACGGGGGAGCCGTCGTTGCGCAGGGCGTTGACGACGCGGCCGTAGGAGGTGGAGGCGTCCAGTGCGGCGGAGCTGCCGCGGGCGGTGGTGACGGTGATGTCGCCCTTGGCGGTGGTGAGTTCGGCGTCGCCGGACAGCGAGCCGAGCCGGATGTCGCCGGCCTGGAGGGTGATCCGGGCGGTGCCGGTGCCGTCGAGGTCCACGGTGCCGTTGGCGCCGGTGAAGGTGACCTCGCCGAGGCGGCCGGTGGAGTGCAGGGCGCCGTCCGCGATCTCGGCCAGCACCCGGGAGCCGGTGGGCAGTTCGACGGTCACCTCGACCGAACCGGAGGGGCCGAAGGCCCGGTTGGCCGACTCGGGGGTGTGGATGCGCAGCGCGCCGTCCCGCTGCTCGACCACGGTCTGCTCGGCGGCCTTGACGTCGCGGCTGCTGCCCGGGTCGGCCGGGAGGATCCGGACGGTGGAGTCGGTGCGGTCGGCGGCGACGATCCGGAGCCGGCCGGAGGCGATGGTCATGGTGGCGGTGAAGGTGTTCACGGTGATCCGTCCCTGCGTCGTTGGCGTTTTCTGGCATCGCAAACGCTACGTTGCAGTCACGGTCTGGGCAACCAGGAAGTTGCATTAAGTAGAGGAAACTGCAGGTGAAGTGGCATAAATCATTGCAACAAGGGTGCTGGCTAATGCAACGTCAGCTGATGCACTGTTGCAATGGGCCGACGGTGAACGCTCAGGAGGCGAGGTACTGCGCGGTGCCGGTGCGGCGGGCCGTGGCGAGGGTGGCGACCAGGGCGTAGCGGGCCGGGGTGAGGATCCGCCGCCAGTCGTCGAGGGCGTGCACGCGGACCTCGGTGTGCTCGGCCGGGTCGAGGACCATGGCCTCGATCTGGTCGGCGGTCAGCAGGCCGCCGTCGAAGGCGAGGCCCAGCTTGGCGGGCCAACCGTCCGCCGGGGCTTGGAAGATGACGCCGAGCAGTCGCGGCTCGCCGCGCAGGGTGTGGCCGGTCTCCTCGCGGACCTCGCGGACGGTGCTCTCCCACGGGTGCTCGCCGTGGTCCACGTTGCCGCCGCCGAACTGCCAGACCTCGGGGTCGTAGACGGACTTGAGCATGACGGGGCGTCCGGCGGTGTCGGTGGTGAACGCGCACGTCCAGACGATGCCGTGGGTGAGCGTCTTCAGGTGTTCGGCCAGAGGTAGCTGCACGAACGATCAACGAGGCGCACGGGCCGCCGGTGGCGGGGAGGTGGATCCGGCCACCCGATCGAGGGCGGGGCTGTCAGTCGAACAGCGGCTGCTGGTCGGCGGGTTGGGTGGTCGGCAGGCCCTCCAGCGGAAGCTGGTCCTGGCGGGCGGCGGCCTCGGCCAGCGGGACGTGCGTCATCGAGCCGGGGCAGAGCGCCAGCGAGCGGCTGTGCAGCTTGTGGTCGTGCACGACGCCGTAGCCGGCGCGGGTGGCCAGGGGCATCAGGGCCACCTGGCGGGAGCAGGACGGCTCCGGGCAGCGGACGCGGGGCAGCTTCATCCCGTCAGCATCGCGCAGGGGTGCGACAGTGCGCGGCTCCCCGGCGGCCGCTACTGCGCGGGGGCGGCCGGGCGGAGCACGGCCCGCAGGGCGGTGCCGATCGCGGTGGGGTCGACGTCGCCGAAGAGCGCCTGCTGGGCGATCAGGCCCTGGGCGGTGGCGATCAGGATCCGGGCGAGGTCGGCGGCCGGGACGTCGGCCGGGAGCCGGCCGTCCTGCTGGTACTCCTGGACCAGTCCGGACCAGAGCTCGTGCAGGGCGGCGAACCCGGCGCGCAGGGCGGCGGCCAGGTCCTCGTTGCGCTGGGTCTCGGCCCAGACCTGGAGGATCAGGCGGGTGGAGACCAGCGGGTCGTCGCCGCCGGCGGCCATGTGGAAGACCCGGTCGAGCACGGTGGAGAGCAGCGCGTCGGGCGTGGGCCGGGGGCTGGCGCCGGCGGCCTCGGCGTAGGCGGAGCGGATGGTGTCCACCACCTCCACGGCGATGGCCTGGATGATGTCGTCCTTGCTGGCGAAGTACCGGTAGACCGCCCCGGCGGAGAGTCCGCTCTCGCGCAGCACGTCCTGCATCGAGGTCGCGTGGAACCCGTTGCGGGAGAAGCAGCGGACGGCGCCGTCGAGGATCTGGCGGCGGCGGGCGTCGAGGTGTGCCTGGGATACGCGGGCCATGGTCGCCACCGTAGAACGAACATTCCTTCTTGACAACCGCGCCACGGGCGTCCGACAGTGAGTCTCGTAAAACGAACGATCCTTCTTTTTGACTTGAGAGCGGAGAACAGTCATGTCCGCCGACCTGCCGCCGACACCGCGTCGGATCGCCGTCGTCTGCCTCGTCGTCCCCCTGCTGGTGGCCTTCGCGCTCTGGGCCTTCGCCTGGCCCGCCGCCCGCCTGGCCCCGCACGACCTGCCGGTCGGCGTGGCCGGGCCGGCCGCCGCCACGGCCGAGGTGAAGGAGCAGCTCGCGCACCGGCAAGGCGCGTTCGAGATCCACGAGTACGCCGACGGCCCGGCCGCCCGGGCCGCGATCGAACAGCGAGAGGTCTACGGCGCGCTGGTGGTGGGGCCGCAGGGCCCCGAGCTCTACACCGCCTCGGCGGCCGGGCCGGTGGTGGCCCAGCTGCTCCAGAGCGCGAGCGGCGGCCGGGCCGCGGTGACCGACGTGGTCGCGGCCCCGGCGGCCGACCCGCGCGGCGCCGTGCTGGGTGCCGGGCTGCTGCCGCTGGTGCTGGCCGGGATCGCCTCCGGGGCGCTGGTGACGGTGCTGCGGCTGCGCGGTGCGTCGGCGATCGGCGCGCTGCTCGGCGCGGCCGCGCTGACCGGGCTGGTGGCGGTGGCCGTCGGCCACGCCTGGTTGGGCGCGCTGAGCGGCAACTGGCTCGCCGAAGCAGGGGTGTTCGGGTTGACCGCGCTCGCGGTCGGCGCCACCGCGGCCGGGCTGGCCTCGCTGATCGGCATGCCCGGGATCGGGATCACCGCCCTGCTGATGGTGCTGGTCGGCAACGCCTTCTCGGGCATCACCTCGGCCCCCGAGATGCTGCCCGGTGCGGCCCGGGTGATCGGCGCCCAACTCCCGCCCGGCGCGGCCGGATCGGCGCTGCGCTCGGTGGCCTACTTCGACGGTGCGGCGGCCGGCCGGCCGCTGCTCACCCTCGCCCTGTGGGCCGGGCTCGGCCTCGCGGTGGTCGGACTGGTCGCGGCCCGGCGGCGGGCCGCCCCGCCGGTCGGGACCGCTCCCGGGGGCGCCCCCGAGGCGGCTCCCGAGCCGGTGGCGGCGGCCTGACCGGTCGTCAGCGGGCACCGGTCCCGCCGGGCCCGCTGACGACCGGTCGGGTCTTGAACCTGTGCCTTGAGCCTGCGTCTCGGCCTGCGCCTTGAGCCTGCGCCTCGGCCGGGCCCGCCGGTCATGCCCGGGGGAGCCCCCGCGTGAGCAGGAGGGCGGCGGCGGCCGTGGCGGCGAGGGCGAGCACGGTGGCGGCGGGGGAGAGGCCGAGGGTGGTGAGGGTGGCCGCGGCCGCGATGCCGAGGGCGGGGCCGAGGTTCATCGCGGTCTGCTGGAGGCCGCCCGCGGTCCCGGCGTCCGCGACGGCGGCCCGGCGCACCACCACGGCGGTGCCGGTGACCATCGCGGTGCCGAAGCCCGCGCCCAGCAGCAGGAACCCGGGGGTGCTTCCCCACCAGGAGGTGCCGGGCGCCAGCCGGGAGAGCAGCAGTGCGCCGAGCGCGGTCAGCAGGAGCCCGGAGGCGGCGGCGCGGCGCGGGCCGTGACGGCGCATCAGGGCCGCGGCGGCCGGGGCCGCGCCGACCATGGCGAGCGCGAGCGGGAGACCGCGCAGTCCGCCGTCCTGGGCGGACAGGCCCAGGGTGTCCTGGAGCAGGTAGGTGACCAGGTAGAGCGTGCCGAACACGGTGGCGGAGACGCTCACCAGGACGGCCAGGGCCGGTGCGGTGGGGGCCGTGCGCAGCAGGGCCGCCGGGAGCAGCGGGTGCGGCGTGCGGCGCTCGTGCCGCACCAGCAGGAGGGCGGCCAGGCCGGTGAGCGCGGGGGCCACCGGGCCGGGGTGCGGGAGGGCGGTCAGGGTGTGCACCAGCCCGGCCAGGGTGAGGGCCAGCAGGGCGGCCCCGGGCAGGTCGAGCCCGGGGCGGGCGGTGGCGGTCGGCCCGGGGAGCCGTACGGCGAGCGCGAACAGGCCGACCGCGACGGCGGGGACGACGCCGAGGAAGAGCACGGTGCGCCAGCCGAGGTGGGTGGTGAGCACGCCGCCGACCACCGGGCCGGCCGCGGCGGCCAGGCCGATCGCGGCGGTGCGGACGGCGATCGGCGTGCCCAGCCGGTCCGGCGGGTAGACGGCGCGCAGCAGGCCCAGGGTGGCGGGCTGCAGCAGGGCGCCGAACACGCCCTGGGCGGCTCGCAGGGCGATCACCCAGCCGATCGACGGGGCGCAGCCGACCGCGGCCGAGGCGACGCCGAAGCCGACGGCGCCGACGGCGAAGACCCGGCGCTGGCCGTAGCGGTCGCCGAGCCGGCCGGCGAAGACCAGCAGGGAGGTGACCGCGATCAGGTACGCGGTGCTGGTCCACTGGACCTGGGCGAAGGTGGCCGACAGGTCGCGCCGCAGGGTGGGCTGGGCCACGGTCAGCACGGTGCCGTCGAGGGCGACCACGGCCGCCCCGGTGATGCTGCCGGTGAGGACGAACAGCTGCTGACGGCGGCTCACCCGCTGGACGGCGACGGAGCCGGTGAGGGCGGTCACCGGGCGGCCGGGCCGAGGTGCGCGTCCAGGGCAGCGGTCAGCAGGGGTGTGATCTCCGCCTGACCGGTGGCGAGTTGGAGGCTGCCCCAGCGGTGCAGCTGGGCCAGCCCGTGCAGGTTGGCCCAGAACGCGCCGGCCGCCGCGGTGGGGTCGGTGCCCGGGCGGGCCACCGCGATCAGGGTGCCGAGCCGGGCGAACAGCGGCAGGCTGGTCTCCCGCAGGCCCAGCTCGCCGCTCTCCAGCAGGTCGTGGCGGAACATCAGCTCGTACATGCCGGGCTGCTCGGCGGCGAACTCCAGGTAGATCCGGGCCAGTTCGGCGAGCTGCTCGCGCGGGCCGCCCGAGGGCGCCCGGTCGAGGCGGGCGGCCAGGTCGGTGAAGCCCCGACGGGCGATCGCCGAGAGCAGGGCGAGGTGGGTGGGGAAGTGACGGCGCGGGGCGCCGTGCGAGACCCCGGCGCGGCGGGCGATCTCACGGAGGGTCAGGGCCTGCGGCCCCTCCTGGGCGAGCAGCTCGGCACCGGTGGCCACCAGGCGGGCGCGGAGGTCTTCGTCGGTCATGTAGACAGTGTCTACCAGGTGGGAGTAGACACTGTCTACCGGGGTTGGTCAGAGCCCCGCGCCGCCGGTGGCGTCGATCGAGCGGCCGGTGACCCAGCGGGCGTCCGCGGAGGCGAGGAAGGCCACGATGTCGGCGACGTCCTCGGGCTGCCCGACCCGGCCGAGGGCGGCGAGCGAGGCGGCGTGTGCCTCGGCGGCCGGATTGCCGCGCAGCCAGCCCGCGTTGACGTCGGTGTCCACCACGCCGGGGGCCACCGAGTTGACGGTGATGCCGCGCGGTCCGAGCTGCTTGGCCAGGTTGAGGGTGAAGGTCTCCAGGGCGCCCTTGGTGGCCCCGTAGGCGATCGCCTCGGGCATCGCCAGGCGGGCGGCGCCGCTGGAGACGTTGACGATCCGTCCGTGGTCGCGCAGCCGCTCCAGGCCGTGCCGCACCACGAAGAACGGCGCCCGGACGTTGACCGCGAAGACCTCGTCGAAGCCCTCCTCGGTGAGCGAGGCGAGGTCGGCGGCGTGGGCGATCCCGGCGTTGTTCACGATGATGTCGACCCCGTTGTCCGGCGCGTGGGCGGCGACGCCCGCGTCGAAGGCGGCCCAGAGCGCGGCGGCGTCGCCGTGCCGGCCGAACTCGGCCCGGACCGCGAAGGCCCGCCCGCCCTCCTGCTCGATCCGCCCGACCACCTCGGCGGCCGAGCTCGCGTCGCGGCCGTGGGCGACGGCCACCAGGGCGCCGTCCCGGCCGAGGCGCTCGGCGACGGCCCGGCCGATGCCCCGGCTCGCGCCGGTGACCAGGGCCACCCGGCCGGCGAGCTTCGTCCGCTCAAGAGTCTTTCCACGCATGGCTGTTGCCCCGTCCCCTATTTCTTGGTGGATCGTTCAAGAAAGAACGTAGCACGATTTCTTGAACGATCCACCTACAATGTTCGGCATGACCGAGAGAACGGGTGCCGGCCGCGGCCGGCCGCGTGGCTTCGACCGCGCCGCCGCACTGGAGGCCGCCACCCTGCTGTTCTGGGAGCGGGGCTACCAGGCCACCTCCATGGGCGAGTTGACCGAGGCGATGGGCATCAGGGCGGGCAGCCTGTACGCCGCCTTCGGCGACAAGCGCTCGCTCTTCGAGGAGGTGGTGCGGCACTACGGGCGGACCCCGGCCGGCGCCTTCGCCGCCGCCGCGCTCACCGAGGAGCCCACGGCCCGCGGTGCGGTCGCCCGGCTGCTGCGGGAGGCGGCCGAGGTCTTCCCCGACCCGTCCCACCCGGCCGGCTGCCTGACCGTCAGTGCCGCCACCAACGTGACCGCGCAGGACGAGGGGATCGGCGCCCACCTCCGCGAGCTGCGCAACGCCAACCTTGCCGTGATCGAGGCCCGGCTGGTGGCGGCCGGGGCCGCCGGAGAGTTGCCGGAGGGCGCCGAGCCGACCGCGCTGGCCCGGTACTTCGCGTCCGTCTTCCAGGGCATGTCCCAGCAGGCCAGGGACGGCGCCACCGCGTCCGAGCTGCGTGCGGTGGCCGAACTCGCCCTGCTGGCCTGGCCGGCGGCGTAGGGGCGGTCGGGCCGGGCCCGCCCAGTGGATCAGGCCGGGCCCGCCTACCGGGTCAGGCCAGGCCCGCCCAGCGGTTCAGGGCGGCGGTGGCGGCGCTGCGGTCGGGGTCGGTGAGGGAGGCGATCTTCGCCGAGTGGGTGGCGCCCGGTGCCCAGAGGGACAGGGAGTCGCGGGTGCCGGGCCCCAGGCGGAAGGGCTCGGCCACGCTCGGGTCGGCCGCGCCCTGGACGAAGAGCAGGCGCTCGCCCCGCAGGCGCACCCAGCGGTCGATGTCGCGCATCGCACCCGGCTGGAAGCGCAGTTCGACCTCACGGGGCACGAAGGTGCGCGGCTCGGTGGCGCCGGGGTAGCGGAGCAGGTCTGCCAGGTGCTCGGTCTCCAGGCCGAAGTAGCCCAGCTGGGTGCCCAGTTGGTAGAAGTACGGGACGAAGTCGGTGGCGAAGCCGTCGGTGAAGGTGAGCAGCCGGCCGGCCTGGTCCAGCCAGTCGAAGAGCTGCCGGCCGGTCGCGTCCGGGCCGGGGACGGAGGCGCAGCCGGACCGGCCGATGCCCTGCCAGAAGGTGAACGGGGTGCGCAGCACGGCGATCTCGAAGGCCTTGTCGGCGCTGCCGATCAGCTCGAAGGTCGCACCCGGGTAGGCGGCGGTGTACCGAGCGGTGAGCTCCTCGCGGTGCAGCAGCGCCCGGCGCTGGACGGCCCGCAGCGCGGCCCGGCACTCGGGGGTGCCCACCGTGGCCAGGAAGTCGCGGTAGGCCGAGTCCTCGCGGTCGTTCACGTTGTTCGGCGCGCCGTAGGCGACCGTCCCGGCCACGTCGCCGGGGTAGAACCGGCGGTGGTAGACGGTGGCCATGCCGCCCTTGCTGCCGCCGGTGGAGATCCACCGGCCCGGGTAGACGGGGCGCAGGGCCTCGACGATCCGGTGGTGGTCGGTGGCGGCCTGCCAGATGTCCAGGGTCCGGTAGTCGCCGGTGGTGCTGGGCAGCGAGGTGCCGAAGAAGCGCTGCTCGGTGGTGAGTTGGTTGCCGTCCAGCAGGGTGGCGGGCTCGCTGCGGCCCTGGCCGGGGCCGAGGCCGTAGCCACTGGTGGCCAGGACCGTCGGGCGGTCCGCGGCGCGGTGCAGCAGGGTCAGGCGCTGCTGGAAGGTGCCCGCCTCCGGGTGGTGGTGGTCGACCGGCTGACGCAGGCTCAGCTCGAAGAAGCGGAAGCCGGCGGCGGCCGGGCGCTCCGCCGTCACGGTCAGGCCGGGGACGGCCTCCAGTGCGGCCCGGACGTCGGGCTCCTCGGCGGCCGCCGCCGGAACGGCCGTCAGCGCCGTCAGCGCCAGCACCGGTGCCGCCACGCCGACCAGCATCCGCCTGAACCACCTGCTCATGTCGCCCTCCCCGGGGCTCGTCCGTCCGATGGGCACCAGTCAACCGGCGGGGCCCGCTCCGCTGATCCCTCCCGGGCGTGGACGGCCTCCCTCTCCGGAGGGAGTTGACGGACCGTCCGGTGCCGGGAGGGCCGTCGGGCAGGCTGGGACGGACGGCCGATCGGAAGGGGCGGGACCATGGGCGGGGCGGTGCGGACGGCGGAGGCCCGGGAGGTGCGGGGGACGTGGCAGCGGATGCGCCTGTGGGGAGCGGCGCACGCGGTGGACGACCTGTACCAGGGCCTGGTCCCGGCGGTGGTGCCGTACTTCGTGCTGGAGCGCGGCTACGGCTACGTCGCGGCCGGGGGCCTCACCCTGGCCGCGGCGCTCGGGAGTTCGGTCCCGCAGCCGCTGATCGGGATCGCGGTGGACCGGCACGGACTGGGCTGGTCGGCGGCGCTCGGGCTGGCGCTGGCCGGCACCGGGTTCGGACTGGCGGGGCTGGCCGGGCCGTACCCGGCGGTCTGGGCGCTGGTGCTGCTCTCCGGCATCGGGGTGGCGATGTTCCACCCGGCGGCGGGCAAGGCGGCCCGGGAGGCGGCGGGGGAGAGCGCGGCCGCGATGAGCGTCTTCGCGGCGGGCGGCAGCGTCGGCTTCTTCCTGGCACCGGTGCTGGCCACCCCGCTGCTGGTGGCCTGGGGCGTGCGGGCCACGGCGTTCTTCCTGCCGCCCGCGCTGCTGATGGCGTACGTGCTGCACCGGCACCGGCGGCGCGCCCTGGCGACGGGGCGGGCCGGGGCCGGTGGCGCGCGGACGGGTGAGGACCAGTGGGCGCCGTTCCTGGTGCTGACGGCGGTGGCGATGGTCCGCTCGGTGGTGTTCTTCGGGGTCAGCACCTTCCTGGGCCTGCACTGGCTGCGGGACCTGGGCGCGACGCAGACCCTGGCCGGGGTGGCGCTGGCCTGCTTCCTCGGCGGCGGGGTCACGGGCACCCTGCTGGGCGGGCGGACCGCCGACCGGCTGGGCCTGGTGCGGACGGTCCGACTCGGCACCCTGCTGGCCGTACCGGCCCTGGCGGGCCTGGTGCTCGCCCCGGGCCCGTACCTCCCGTTGCTGTTCGCGGTGCTCACCGGCGCGGTGCTGAACGTGCCGTTCGCCGTCCTGATCAAGCTCGGCCAGGACTACCTGCCGGCCCGCCCCGGCACCGCCTCCGGCGTGACCCTGGGCCTGGCCCTGAGCGTCGGTGGCCTCTCGGCGCCGCTGCTGGGGCTGCTCGCCGACGTCCACGGGCCGCGCGGCGTGCTCACCGTGCTCTGCGCCGTCCCCGTCCTCGCCTGGGGGCTGGCCGCGTTCCTGCGGGAGCCGCGGGCGGCGGCCTGAGGACGCATCCGTCCATGGCCCCTTCGGTCCGCCGGGGATCCCTTCCACTCGGGCTGAGCTGCGACGAAGCTGTTCTTCGTCAGCAGGAAGCGCCCGACCGGTAGGGAACGAACCTCCGCTGACGGTACGTCAGCCGCGCCAGACCGCCGCTCCTGCAGGGCGGCAGTCCGCGCGGTCCATCCGTCCGCACCCCCTCCCGGAGCACAGCCATGTCCTCTCGCGCCTCGAAGCTCACCCGCGTCGCCCTCGCCGCCGCCATCACCCTCTCCGGCGCGGTCGCGACCACCGCCCTCGCCACGGCCACGGCCACGGTCGCCCAGGCCGCCTCCTCGGTGGACGGTTCGATCACCCGCTCCGAGGTGATCGCCCGGGCCGACTACTGGTTCCAGCAGGGGAACAGCATCAGCTACAGCTGGACGGGTGCCTACCCGGACTCCTCGGGGCGCAACTACCGCACCGACTGCTCCGGTTACGTCTCGATGGCCTGGCACCTCGGCACCAGCCTGGCCACCGGCACGCTGCCGGGCGTCGCCACCCAGATCCCGCGCAGCGAGCTCAAGCCCGGTGACATCCTCGACTACGAGGCCAAGCACGTCATCCTGTTCGAGAAGTGGGACGACGCGGCCCACACCACCTTCTCCTACTACTCCTTCGGCTCCGACCCGGTGAAGCACGTCACTGGTGTGTCGATCAACGCCGCCAAGTTCGACAGCCACGACAACGGCCTCTACACCGCCTACCGCTACGACAAGATCGTCGACGACAACCCCGTCACCGCCGCCAACAACACGGTGCGCCTGGTGGACCTGACCCCGAACGGTGACCTGTTCAACGCCGAGGGGAACTTCGTCGCCGGGAACTGGAGCCCCTGGAGCAACATGGGGGCCTCCTCGATCAAGGAGGTCGCCAGCGCCTCGACCGGGTCGACCAACCGGGTCTTCGCGATCGGCAGCGACAACCGGATCTGGGAGAAGGACGGCAACTACGCCACCGGGCAGTGGTCCGGCTGGTTCCAGGTGCCGAACAGCCCGACGGTGAAGGCGATTTCGGCCTCGTCCTTCGGCAACACCGTGCACCTCACCGCGATCGGCACCGACGGCCAGATGTGGAACTCGGACGGCGCCTTCCCGAACGGCGGCTGGAACGGCTGGACCTCGCACGGCGGCACCAACCTCAAGCGGATCGCCTCGGTCTCGACCAGCGACAACGTGAACCACGTCTTCGTGGTCGACGCCAACGACCAGCTCCGCGAGATCGACGCCAACTACGCGACGGGGACCTGGAACGACTGGGCGCCCGCGGCGGGCGGCTTCACGGCCAAGGACGTCTCGGCCTCGTCCTTCGGCAGGACGGTGCACCTCACCGCGATCGGCATGGACGGCAACCTGTACAACACCGACGGCGACTTCGCGGCCGGCACCTGGAACGGCTGGAGCAACAAGGGCGGCAGCGGCCTGAAGCGGCTGGCCAGCGCGACCTCCTCGGTCACCAACGTGAACCACGTCTTCGCGGTCAACTCCAGCAACCGCCTGGTCGAGATCGACGCCGACTACACCAAGGGCACCTGGAGCACCTGGGCCGAGCCTGCCGGTGGCGCCGACTCGATGGGCATCGCCGCCTCCTTCACCAGCTGACCCGCACCCCCCACGGTCGTGCCCGGCCCCGGAGAACTCCGGGGCCGGGCACGGCCGTTCCGCGTCCGGCCCCGTCAGCCGAGGGCCGCGAGCACCTCGTCGGTGGTGGCGATGTGGCCGATGCGCGGGAAGATCTTCGTGGTGCTGTGCACGTGCGAGTCGCCGTCCATGTCGGTCATCGCGTCGGTGACGAAGGTCAGCCGGTACGTCAGTTCCCAGGCGCTGCGGGCGGTGGACTCGACGCCGATGCTGGTGGAGATGCCGCCGAGGACGATGTGCCGCACGCCGCGCCGCCGCAGCTGGAGGTCGAGCTCGGTGCCGGTGAAGGCGCCCCAGTGGCGCTTGGTGACGACGATGTCGTCCTCGGTGGCGCCGAGCGCGGGGGAGAGCTCGGAGAACCAGGCGGGAGGCAGGGTGGGGGTGAACTCGTCGCCGGGGAGCGGGAGATCGCTGCCGTCGGGGTGCCAGCCGACCCGGACCAGGACGACGGGCAGCCGATGGGCGCGGAAGGCTCGGGCCAGGCGGACGCCGCGCTCCAGCACCTCGGCCGGGTCGTGTGCGGCGGGACGCTCCAGGATGCCCTTCTGGAGGTCGATCAGGACGAGCGCGGTGTCGGGTGTGATCTGCACGGGGCGAGCCTATCCGTCAGGTGCGGCCCAGAGTGGGACAGGAGAGCGGGACAGGAAAGTTTCTTTACCTTGTGCCGCCGCCCGGCCCCTGACCTGTGCGTGCGGGTGGGCCCGGGTAAAGAAACCCCTCTGACGGAGGCTCAGCGGCCACCGGTGCTCTTGACCGCCCCAATTGGTCCAGTCCAATCTTTGATCCCCTGCACCGCCGGAAACCCCACTCATCCGGAGGACCCCCACCATGCTCGAACGAGCTCTGCCCGAGCGCCCCGCGCTCCGGGCCGCATCGTCACGCCGTAGAGTCGGCGCCCTGACGCTGGCCGCCGTGCTCTCGGCCGGCAGCGTCGCCGTGGTCGCCTCGCTCGGCACCGCTTCGGCCGCCCCGGTCAACCTGCTCTCCAACGGCGACTTCGAGGCCGGTCTGACCGGCTGGAGTTGCGCCGCCGGCAGCGGCTCGGTGGTGAGCAACCCGGTGCACGGCGGCGCCGCCGCCCTGAGCGCCGCCGCCACCGCGGGAGACACCGCGCAGTGCCAGCAGACCGTCGCGGTACAGCCCAACACCACCTACACGCTGGCCGGTTGGGTGCAGGGCAGCTACGTCTACCTGGGTGCCACCGGCACCGGGGTGAACGCCCAGTCCTGGCTGCCCTCGGCGACCGGCTGGACCCAGCTCTCCACCAGCTTCAAGACCGGCGCGAGCACCACCTCGGTGACGGTCTACACCCACGGCTGGTACGGCCAGGGCACCTACCGGGCCGACGACCTGACGCTGACCGGCCCCTCCGGGCCGACCCAGAGCACCACCCCGACCGTCAGCGCCTCGGCCAGCGCCAGCCCGTCGGGCAGCGCCAGCCCGTCCGCGAGCCCGTCCACCAGCGCGAGCCCGTCGGCCAGTTCGAGCCCGAGCTCCAGCCCGAGCACGAGCCCCAGCCCCAGCGGCACCCCGAACGGCCCCGGCGGCGACGGCAAGGTGACCGTCCCGGCCGGCTTCAAGGTGGAGCGCACCACCCACAACGCGGTGGTGCTCTCCTGGCAGGCCTCCACCGACTCGACCGACAACGCCCCGGCCTACAAGGTCTGGCGCCAGGGTCAGTTGGTGGCCACCTCGATGGGCACCAAGGTCACGGTCAGCTCGCTGCTGCCCGGCACCACCTACACCTTCACCGTCCAGGGCTACGACAAGGCCGGCCACGCCTCGGCCCAGTCCGCGCCGGTCACGGTGACCACCGCCGCCGCCCCGGCGGCCGCCAAGTACCGCTCCGCCTACTTCGACCAGTGGGGCGTCTACGAGAACACCTACTTCGCGAAGAACGTGGACACCAGCGGCTCGGCGGCCAAGCTGGACGTCATCACCTACGCGTTCGCCAACATCCACCCCACCTCGCACACCTGCTTCGAGGCCGTGAAGGCCTCCGACGCGGCCAACGAGAACAACCCCAACGCGGGTGACGGCGCGGGCGACGCGTACGCCGACTACCAGATGGACTACACCTCGGCGACCAGTGTGGACGGCTCCACCGACGTCTACGAGCAGCCGATCAAGGGCAACTTCAACCAGCTGCGCCAGCTGAAGGCCAAGTACCCGAACCTGCGCCTGACCATCTCCATCGGCGGCTGGACCTACTCGAAGTACTTCTCCGACGCGGCCTCCACCGACGCCAAGCGGAAGGCCTTCGTCTCCTCCTGCATGACGATGTTCATGACGGGCGACCTGCCGACCAACGTGGCCAGCGACCCGTCCGGTGGCAAGGCCTCGATCGCCGGCCTCTTCGACGGCATCGACATCGACTGGGAGTACCCGGGCTCGGCCGGCGGCCACGTGGGCAACCACACCTCCACCGCCGACAAGCAGAACTTCACCCTGCTGCTCAAGGAGTTCCGCGAGCAGCTGGACGCCTACGGCGCCCAGCAGGGCAAGAAGTTCCTGCTGACCGCCGCGCTGCCGGCCGGGCAGGACAAGATCCAGTACCTGGAGACCGACAAGATCGGCGCCTACCTGGACTACGCCGACGTCATGACCTACGACATGCACGGCGGTTGGGACGCCAAGGGCCCGACCAACCACCAGGACCCGCTGCACGACAGCCCGGCCGACCCGTCCACGCCCGTCACCCCCGGCGCGCGGAAGTACAACGTGGACACCGCGCTGACCGCCTACACCACCGGCCTGCCGGAGTACGGCGTGACCGGCGGCTTCCCGGCCAACAAGATCGTGCTGGGCATCCCGTTCTACTGGCGGGGCTGGACCGGCGTCCCGGCCGGCACCAACTACGGCCTGTACCAGAGCGCGACCGGCCCGACCCCGGCCAAGCCGCTCAGCCAGGAGGCCGGTCTGGCCGCCTGGAAGGAGCTCACCCCGACCGCCGCCACCACCCACTGGGACCCGGTGACCGAGAGCTCCTGGATCTACGACGGCACCAACTTCTGGACCGGTGACACCCCGCAGGCCATCCAGGCCCGCGGCGCCTACGCCAAGTCCAAGGGCCTGGCCGGAATGTTCGCCTTCTCGCTGGAGAACGACGACACCTCGGCCACCCTGCTGAACGCCATGTCCGCCAGCCTCGGCTGACGCGCCAACGGCTCCGGCTCCACGGGCCCGCACCCCTCGGGGTGCGGGCCCCGCCGTTCGACGGGGAGGTTTCCGGCCACGACCCCGAGAGGCCTCAGGGGCCGGGTACCCCGTGGGGCGGAGGGGTGGTTCGCCCTCGGGGAGGACCGGTACCGGACCTGAGGGGGAGGTGCGTGTCCGCACCGCGCTGCGAGGGTGGACGTGCCGGAAGGGACTCCGGCGGGTAACGGACCGAGGGGACTGGGGACATGGCCATGGGACTGCGCGGGGCGGGTCTGCGGGCGGCGGCGGTGGCACTGGCCGCCGCGACGGTGGTCGGTGTGGTGGCGCCGGTGGCGGGGGCCGCCGGGGCGTCCGAGGGGGCACGAGGGGCGGCGGTCACGGCGGAGGCGGCACCGGGCTCCCGGGTCGACCGGGAGGCGCTCGACGCGGCGCTGCGCGCGGTGGTGGTGGAGGGCGGCTCGACCGCCGTCCTGGGCCGCGTGGTGGAGAACGGCCGCACGCTCTGGCAGGGCGCGGCCGGCAAGGCCGACCTGGACCGGGGCACCCCGGCCCGGGCCGACGGCCGGTTCCGGATCGGCAGCGTGACCAAGACCTTCGTGGCCACCGTGCTGCTCCAGCTGGAGGCCGAACGCCGGGTGGACCTGGACGCGCCGGTCGAGCGGTACCTGCCGGGCACGGTGCCGAACGGGCGGAACATCACGGTCCGTCAGCTGCTCAACCACACCAGCGGCATCTTCAACTACACCGAGTCGAAGGACTTCCTGGACTTCGAGACCCCGGAGGCGGCCCAGCGCTGGCTGGACCAGGGGCGCTGGGTGCAGCACCGCCCGGCCGACCTGGTGAAGCTGGCCGTCGCCCACGAGCCGTACTTCGCCCCGGGCGCGGACTGGCACTACTCCAACACCAACTACATCCTGGCCGGGATGATCGTCGAGAAGGTCACCGGCCACGGCTGGGAGTCCGAGGTCGAGCGCCGGATCGTCCGGCCGCTCGGCCTGGGGTCGACCAGCTTCCCGTCCTCCTCGACCGCGGTGCCCGGCGTGCACGCCAAGGGCTACATGCAGCTCGCCGACGGCGGCCGGGCCGACGTGACCAGGCTCAACCCGAGCATGGCGGGCGCGGCCGGTGCGGGCATCTCCACCACCGCCGACCTGGCGAGGTTCAACTCCGCGCTGCTGGGCGGGAAGCTGTTGCCCGCGGCCCAGTTGGCCGAGATGACCACCGTGGCCCCGCAGTCGCTGAAGTACCTGCCCTACGGCCTGGGCCTGATGCGCGAGGACACCCCGTGCGGACAGCTCTGGGGCCACGGCGGTGGCATCCCCGGCTACGGCACCCAGATCCTGGGCGAGCTGGGCGGCAAGCGCCAACTCTCGTTCTCCTACAACCCGTTCGACAACAGCCGGGCCGGCGAGGCGAACCGGACGCTGGGTGAGCTGCAGTCGCTGATGGCCTGCGGCGCCAAGACCGGGACCACCGCCAGGTCGCTGCCCTCGCTGGGCTGACCCGACGGTGGTCCCGGGGCCGGTGCGGTCACGGGGGGCCGCACCGGCCCTGACGGCCCTGTCAGCAGCTCAGGTTGGAGCCCGGGACGGTGCCGAGGATCTGCACGAAGTTCTGGTAGGCGTTGATCCGGCTCTGCACCTGGGCGGGGTTGCCGCCGTTGCACTCCAGCGAGCCGTTGATGGAGCGGATGGTCTCGCCGAAGCCGGCGCCGTTGACCATCGCGTTGTGCGGGGTCATGGTGCCGGGGCCGTTCTGGGTCATCCAGTACCAGATGCCGGTCTTCCAGGCGACGGCCGGGTCGGTCTGCACCAGGTTGGGGTTGTTCAGCAGGTTGATGCCCAGCGCGTCACCGGCGGCCTTGTAGTTGAAGTTCCAGCTCAGCTGGATCGGGCCGCGGCCGTAGTACGCGGCCTGGCCGGCCGGGCAGCCGTAGGGCTGGGTGGTGTCGCAGTAGTGCGGGTAGTTGGCGGTGTTCTGCTCCACCACGTAGACCAGGCCACCGGTCTCGTGGTTGACGTTGGCCAGGAACGCGGCGGCCTCCTGCTTGCGCACGGTGTCGCTGCCGGTGCCCGCGAACGCCGGGTAGGCGCTCAGGGCGTTGACCAGGCCGGCGTAGGTGTAGAAGGAGTTCCGGCTCGGGAACATCTGGTTGAACTGGGCCTCGCTGACCGGGAATCCGCCCGGGTTGGTGGTGCCGGTCGGCGTCGGGGTCGGGCTGGAGCCGCCGTTGCAGGCGTACGGGTCCCAGTACCAGGTGGAGATCACCGGGTCGTAGCCCGGGTTGTCGTGCTCGGCGATGTAGTACTTGCCGTCCGTGTACCGGACGATCGCGCCGGTGGTGTAGGTCTGGCCGGCCACCCAGGCGGGGTAGTTGCAGCTGCCGGTGGGGGTGCTGGTCGGCGAGGGGGTGGGGGTGGTGGTCGGGTTGCCACCGCCGCCGCAGACGCCCTGGTCCGCCCAGACGCCCGAGCCGCCGGTGGACGGGGTCTCGCCCTGGGTCCACCACTTGGCGCCCCAGTTGTGGCCGTTGTACGAGACGGTGGCGCCGCCGGTGTAGACGGCGCTGGAGCTGTACGCGGTGGCACAGGTGGCGGCGGAGGCCGCCCCCGGCAGGAACACGGCGAAGCCCACCGCCACGGCTAGCGCGGCGAGCAGGGCCATCAGTCGATTTGTCGACACTTCGTCTCCCCTGGGTGCGGTGGGGGAACCGCACGGGTCGAGGACGGGATCGTCCGGTGTGGGGGACCCGCGGGCGTGGGGGGCGCGGGCCGGTACGGGAACCGTACGGTGGACTGAACCGCAATGGTCCAGACCTGTCAAGGGGGCCCGATCGGTTCGGGTGCGCCCCGACGGACCGCGCTGACAGACCGTCAGCGTACGGACGGCACGCGGCCGGAGGGCGTCAGCGCAGCACCGAGGGGGACTCCGCGCCGACCACCAGCAGCTCGCCCTGCCCCGAGCCGTCGGCCGGGACGGACCACACCTCGGGATTGCCCGCGCCGTCGCGCACCGTGTAGGCCAGGGTGCGGTCGTCCAGCCAGGCCGCCTGGTCGTCCACGCTGCGGGCCTCGGCGGTGGCGGTCACCCGCAGGGTGGTCAGGTCGAGCACCGAGAGCCGCCAGCCCTTGGCCGGATCGGCGTCCACCGCCTCCTTGAAGGCCAGCCGGGTGCCGTCGGGGGAGAGCGAGGGGCACTCCACGTTCTCCTTCAGGGTGCGCACCGTGCGGGCCGCGAGATCGCCCTCGGCCAGGTAGCGCTTCCCGGCCGTGGAGAGGGTGACGTAGAAGCGGTTGTCGTCGGCGGTGAAGGTGACGCCCCAGTAGTTGACGTCCGGCGACTGGTACGGCCTCCCGTCCCGGGTGATCGCGAACTCCTCCAGGGAGTTCACCAGTTGACCGCTGCGGGTGTCGTAGACGCCGGTCCGGGTGGAGAAGCCGCCGCCGCTGTAGGAGTCGCCGCCGACGAAGGTGGTCCAGTTGACCATCCGCCCGCTGGCCGAGACCCGGGCCCGGCTGGGCAGGCCGGGGACGGGGATCGACCTTGTCTCCGTCAACTCCCGGTCCAGCACCACCATCCGGTAGGACCACTGGGTGTCGGGGTGGGCGCAGATCCCGGTGCCGCCGGCCGCGTAGGAGCGGACGCACTCCAACCCGCCCACCTGGCGCGGCCCGTCGGGCTCGGCCGCCGCCACGGTGTTCAGGTGGCGGTCGCCGACCACCAGCAGCTGGCGTCCGTCGGTGGTCAGCCGGAGCGGGACGGCGTCCGCCGGGCGGTCCGCGGCGGTGCCGCGGTCGCCGGCCGCCAGGCCGTAGCCGACCGCGACGCTCGCCAGGACGGCGGCCAGCGCCGCCAGCACGCCGACCCGGGTACGGGTGGTCATCCCGGCGGAAGGGGCCTGGCCGGTGTTGCGTTCGCTGGTCAACTCGCTGGTCATGAGGCTTCCTTGACGGCGCCGGGCAGACGGAACAGCAGGACGGCGGAGGCGACGATCGCCAGCGCGACCGCCCCGGCGGCGAAGCGGGTCGCGGTGGCCGGGCCCCACAGCTGCCAGGCCAGGCCGAAGAGCAGCGAGGAGACCAGGTAGGCCAGCGCCTGGCCGGTCTGGATCAGCGCGATCCCGGTGGTGCGCAGCCGCTCCGGCAGCACCGGCCCGGCCAGGGCCATCAGCACCCCGTCCGAGGCGGCGTAGAACAGGCCGTAGAGGGCGAGCGCCGTGATCAGCAGCGGGGTGCCGCCGAGCGGGCCGAAGAGCAGCAGGTAGACGGCGGCCAGTGCGAGATAGGCGGTCAGCAGCACCGGCAGCCGGCCGACCCGGTCGGCCAGCGCGCCCAGCGGCGCGGCCAGCAGCAGGTAGGCCAGGTTGGTGCCGACCGCGAGCAGCGGGAACCAGCCGATCGCCAGGTCCTCGCGGCGCTGGAGCAGCAGGTAGACGAAGCCGTCCCCGACGGTGGCGGTGCCGAGCAGCACGGCGGCCAGCGTCAACCGCCGCACCGGGGCCGCCCTCAGCAGCCCGCGGACGTCCAGCTTCACCCGCACCGGCGGGAGTTCCTCGCGCTGGTCGCGGACGAAGAGCACCAGGACCACCACGCCGAGCACCGCGATGCAGCAGCTGGCGACGAAGACCGCGTCGAAGGACTGCCCGGCGGCGGCCAGCACCGCCATCGCCACCAGCGGTCCGAGGAAGGCGCCGAAGCTGTCCATCGCCCGGTGCACGCCGAAGGCCCGGCCGAGTGCCTCGGGCGGGGTGGAGAGGGTGATCAGGGCGTCGCGGGGCGCCGTGCGCAGGCCCTTGCCGGCCCGGTCGACGGCCACCACCAGGCCGATGCCGGTGGCCGAGCGGCCGACCAGCAGCAGGCCGAGCTTGGCCACCGCGGAGAGCGCGTAACCGGTGCCGGCCACCGCCTTGCGCTGCCGGAAGCGGTCCGCCGTCCAGCCGCCGGCCAGCCGCAGCAGCGCGGTCGCCCCGGTGTTCAGGCCGTCGATCAGACCGTAGGCCAGCGGGCTCAGTTGGAGGCCGAGCACCAGGTACATCGGCAGCACCGCCGTGACCATCTCGGCCGAGACGTCGGTGATCAGGCTGACGCTGCCGAGCGCCAGCACGTTGGCGCCGACCTTGACGGCGGTCCGGCTCCCGTCGGAGCGGGGCCGCCCGATCGTGGACAGGTACACGGAGCTCCTCCGGGCGGCGCTGCGGGATGGCGTGGACGGCTCATATCGTGCGGTGCCCCGGCCCGGGTGGACAACAGGGCCTCGGTAGCGGCTCGGCATGCGATGGGTGAACAGCCGGTGTACGGGTACGAGTTGACCGCGTACATCCCCGGATCCTCATGTCCTGCACGCGAGTTGTTCATCTGCGCGTGCCGGACCCGCCCGGCAGCCCCCCCAGGATTTCCCCGCTCGTGGCACGGGTCACGGGCCTCTCCCCCAGGAAAGGGACTCTCCGATGGGCAAGCGCCAATCCTGGCGAGCCGCGACCGCCGCCTCCGCGGCCCTGGTCACCACCGCGCTCGCCGCGACGCTCCTCACCGCGACCGCTCCCACCGCGGCAGCGGCGACCACCACCTTCACCCCGGTCGCCGACACCTACGTCCAGGACACCACTCCCAGCACCAACTACGGCACCTCCACGCAGTTCGTGGCGGACAACTCCCCGGTGCGGCAGGCGTTCCTGAAGTTCACCGTCGCCGGGGTGACGGCCCCGGTCACCGGTGCCAAGCTCCGGGTCCGCTCGATCAGCGGCAACAGCGGCGCCAGCAAGGGCGGCGTCTTCAAGTCGGTCTCCAGCACCACCTGGAGCGAGACCGGCACCACCTGGAACAACAAGCCCGCCCAGGACGGCGCCACCCTGGCCACGCTGGGCGCGATCACCAAGGACACCTGGTACGAGGTCGACGTCACCTCGGTGGTGAAGGGCAACGGCACCTTCAGCTTCGGTGTCAGCTCGACCAGTTCGGACGGCGCCTACTACGACACCCGCGAGAGCGGCGCCGACGCCCCGCAGCTGGTGCTCACCACCTCCGGCCCGAGCCCCTCGCCCTCGGCCTCCCCCTCGGCCTCGCCGACCGTGACGCCGACGCCCACCCCGACCCCGACGGTCTCGCCCTCGCCGTCCCCCTCGCCCACCCAGCCGTCCGGTGACCCGGTGCTGGTCGGCGCGGGCGACATCGCGGACTCCGGTTCGGGCGACACCGCGACCGCCGCACTGCTGGACAAGATCCCCGGCACCGTCTTCACTGCCGGCGACAACGTCTACACCAACGGCACCACCTCGGAGTTCAACACCTACTACGAGCCGACCTGGGGCCGCCACAAGGCGCGCACCCGCCCGGCCCCGGGCAACCACGACTACAACACCTCGGGCGCCACCGGCTACTACAGCTACTTCGGTGCCAACGCCGGTGACCCGGCCAAGGGTTACTACTCCTACGACCTCGGCAACTGGCACGTGGTCGCGCTCAACTCCAACATCGCGATGTCGGCCGGCTCGGCCCAGGAGACCTGGCTGCGCGGCGACCTGGCCGCCAGCACCAAGCCCTGCACCATCGCCTACTGGCACCACCCGCTGTACACGTCCAGCTCCAGCCACGCGCCGTCCACCGCGACCCGCCCGCTCTACCAGGCGCTGTACGACTACAACGCCGAGGTGGTGGTCACCGGCCACAACCACACCTACGAGCGGTTCGCCCCGCAGGACGCCAACGGCAACCGGGACGACGCGCGCGGCGTGCGCAGCTTCGTCGCGGGCATGGGCGGTGCGAGCTTCTACGGCTTCGGCACCATCCAGAACAACAGCGAGGCCCGCAACGCCGACACCTGGGGCGTCCTGAAGTTCACCCTGCACGACAACAGCTACGACTACGAGTTCGTCCCGCAGGCCGGCAAGACCTACAACGACAAGGGCAGCGGCACCTGCCACTGATCTCGACCCCTGCTCAACCCCGGGGCACGGGAGGCCAGTTCCCGTGCCCCGGGCACCTCTGCGCAAGGAGACATCCTCTAGCCCTGCTCCGCCGCCAGCTCCTCCAGCAGGCGCACCGCGCGCTCCGCGTCCGCCGCGCCGACGAACAGGTGGTCGTGGTGGAAGCCGGCCACCACGTTGCAGCTGATGCCGTGTTCGGCGAGCCGGGTGGCCACCGCCGCCGTCAACCCGACCGCCTCCAGCGCCGAGTGGATCCGCAGCGTGATCCAGGCCGCCACGTACTCGTAGCGAAGCCCGAGCGAATCCGCCTCCTCCTGCGCCACCACCACGGTCGGCCCCTCCGCCTCGGCCACCGTGACCACCGGCCGCAGCCCCGCCGGGACCTTGGTCGGCAGCGTGCAGTAGACGTACCTCCCCGGGTGCAGCTCCGGGCTCATGCCGCTCAGCAACTTGCGCAGATCACTCTCACCGGCCGTCATGCCGCCACGCTAGCCGGTGGGTTCGCGGCGCGGGGTGCCGCCGTGCCGGACCGGTCCGGAGAACCGCGGGCGAGAATTCCGCGTCCTGATGTCACCGGAAGGGACGGCCGACCCGTCCTGAGGGACAGAACCGCGTCAGTGCGGATCCGCATGGCCGGCGTGCGCAACGACGACAGAGAGCCAGCAACAGACATGAAGGACTTCGGCAAGGATCTGGACGAGGAGCTCTCCTCACTGGACGCGCCACCCCTCGGCGATCTGGTCGGCCAGGCGGTCCGGCAGGGGCGCCGGGTGCGGCGCCGGCGCGCGGTCGGCGCGGTGGCCGGCTCGGCCCTGGCGGTGGCCGGGACGGCGCTCCTGCTCGGCGGCCCGCTGCGGCCGCACACCGGCGGCGCCGGCCCCTCCGCGGTGGTCGCCGCCGACCTGCCGAGCCCCTCGCCGGTGGCGCGGCAGCCCGTCACCGGCGCGGCCCTGCTGGCTGCGGTGGCCGGGGTGGTACCGGACGGCCTGCGGACCGGCGGGTACGCGGCCCAGACCGACGGGGTGAACGGCGCGCAGGTCACCGGGGCCCAGGTCTACCTCACCGGGCCCGCCGGGACGGGGATGATCCGGGTCTTCGTCACCAGCGGGGAGTCGGAGGCCTCCTGCTTCACGACGGAGTCCTGCCGCCGGGACGACCGCGGTCAGCAGGTGGTCGTGGACCACATGAAGGGCAACTGCGTCCAGGACGTCGTGGTGACGTCCCGTCACCACGACGGCACCGTGGTCCAGGTGAACGTGGCGACCTGCCTGGCCTGGACCGAGGCCGAGGGCAACAAGCCCACCGCCCCGGCCCTCACCGAGCAGCAGGCCATCGCCCTGGCGGGGGACCCGGCGCTCTCGGTCTGGATGACCGCGGAGGAGGGCCTCCGGGCCAAGGCCGCCTACCCCGACCTGCCCCGGATCCTCTGACCACCACGGACCGGCCGCGGCCCCGTCCGGGGCCGCGGCACCACCACCGAGATCTGCACCGCACCACCCTGGGGGCCGAGAAGTGCGCAACGAAGCCGAGTTCGTCAGTTTCGCGGAGGGCAGCACGCTGCGCCTGCGCCAGCTGGCCTACCTGATGTGCCGCGACTGGCACTTCGCGCAGGACCTCACCCAGACCACCCTGACCAAGATGTACGTCGCCTGGCCCCGCCTCACCCGCCGGGACAGCGACCCCTTCCAGTACGCCCGCAAGGTGCTGCTCAACGCCCTGCTCGACCACAAACGCCTGCGCAGCTCCACCGAACTGACGGTGGATCGCTTCCCCGAACGCCCCACCACCCCCGACACCACCGCCGTCCGCCTCGCCCTCCTCGACGCACTCGCCCTGCTCTCCCCGCGCGACCGCGCCATCGTCCTGCTCCGTCACTGGGAGGACCACAGCGTCGAGACCACCGCCGAGATCCTCGGCATCAGCACCTCGATCGTGAAGTCCCAGACCACCCGCGCCCTCGCCACCCTCCGCACCCACCTCGGCGAGGAACGCCTCGCCCTCTTCGCAGCCTGACAGGGCGTCATGACGACCTCCACCCGTTCGACGGCCGGGCTGTGGGCGGTGCTCATGGTGCTCTGCCTGTGCGCGGCCGGCCTCGCCGCCTTCCTCGGCCTGTCGCTGACCGCTCCCCGGGGCCGGGCCGAGCACGTCGCCCTGACGGCCTGTGAGACCAGGCACGGCGGCCGCGACGGCTACGTCCAGTGCACGGGCCTGCTGCCGGACGGCACCCAGGTCTCCCTGCGCCACGACGGCCACCCCGGCGAGAGCGTGGACGCGGTCCGTACCCCCTGGGGCTCCTACGCCGTACCCCGGCCGGACCTCCCGGCCCGGGCCCTCGCCCTCACCGTCCCGCTGCTGCTGCTCGTGGCGGCCGCCGCCTCCGGGGCCGCCCTGCGCTCCGCGCTCCGCCGTCGGCGCTGACCGGCGCGGTCCTACTCGTCTTCGAGGAGGCGGTCGAGGGTGCGGCGTCCCATCGCGCTCATGGCCGGGTTGCTCTCCACGTAGTACCAGACCAGGCCCATGGCCTGCTGGAACGCCCAGGCCCGGCCGCGCTCCCACTCGAGGTCGTCGCAGCCCAGCGCCGTCCGCAGCACCTGCCGCGGCCCCCGCTCCAGCAGGTGCCAGGCGCCGACCAGGTCCAGCGCGGGGTCGGCCGGGGCGAAGCCGCCGGTGTCCAGCACGCCGGCCAGCCGGCCGTCGGCGACCAGCACGTTGCCGGGGGTCAGGTCGCCGTGGCTCATCACGTCGGCGCCCTCGCGCGGCAGCTCCCGCAGCCGGCTCCACATCCCGCGGAGCCGGGGCACGTCGAGCAGCCCCTCGCTCTCCTCGAAGCACAGGGCCATCCACTCGTCGTGGTCGGTCAGGACCCCGCCCCGGCCCCCGCCGCTGAACCGCCGCCCCCGGGTGTCGGCCCCCCGGGCAGCGGCCAGGAAGACCGCGAGGTCCTCGGCGAACCCCTCCGACCGGCCGGGGTCGGCGGCCGTGGCGGCCGTCCCGGCCAGCCAGGTCTGCACCGACCAGGGCAGCGGGAAGCCCGCCCCCGGTTCCCCCAGCGCAACGGGCTCCGGCACCGGGAACGGGGACACCCGCGCCAGCTCCGCACTCGCCTCGGCCTCCCGCCGCAGCGCCGCCGACACCTCGGCAGCCCCGCCCGCCGCCCGCAGCGGGAACCGCGCCGCGAGGCCGTCCCCGACTCGGAAGATCGCGTTGACGGTCCCCGTCGACGGCAGGAACCGGACCTCCAGCCCTCCCCACTCCGGGAACTGATCCCCGATCAGGCCCGCCACCGTCCCGGTGGTCACGTCCACCTGATCCTCGTGCATGGTCACTTCGCGCGAACTCCTCGGCTCTGATCCGTTGACCGCAGCAGCAGAACAGATCACCCGAGGCCGGGGCCAGTGCTTTTCGCCTGCCGTTCCGCCTGGTCCAGCCAGTCCAGGTACCAGCGGGCGAAGGTCACCGGCCGGCCGCCCTCGTCCAGGAGCGGAGCCAGATCCACCTCGTCGGCCCTGAGGTCCTCCCAGATGCGACCGCTCTCCGGGCCGTTGACCACCAGCCACTGACGGATGGCGCAGCCCTGGTGGCACAGGACGATCGCGCCGACGGTGCGCTCCGGATCCCACATCACCTCGCCCCAGCGCTCGTCCCACGCCTCGTAGGCGGTGTCGAACTCCTCGATGTCCTCGAAGTCCTCCTCCTCGGGGCACTCCTCCAGCAGCGCCTCCACCAACGCCGGGTCCAGCACCGTCGCCGGGAACGGCTCGGCGAGCCGTTCCCGGTCGGCCAGGTCCGCGCCGTCGCCCTCCCACCGCCACCCGTCCTCCGTCCGCCGCACGGGGAAGACCCCGTAGGCCGGCCCGGCTCCGCCGGCACCCACCTGGAGCAGGAACGTCCGGTACTCCGGCGGCAGTTCGGTGCCGATCTGCGCCTCCAGCTCCGCCAGCTCGGCCGGGGACAGCACCGGGTCGAGGGCGAAGTGATGACCGTTCGACCCGAACACGGCGGACTGCGGCTCCGGCCCGGCCGGTGCCAACGCCTCCACCCGTGCGCGCACGCCCACCCACAGTTGATCATCCATGGCGCGGAGCGTAGCCCGCCCGTCGGACACGCTTCCGGCCGCCCGACAGAAGGCCGGCGTCTGCCGCTTGCGCTAGTCTCCGGCCATGCTCCGCACCGATCGAACCTCCGTCCGACCCCGGCGCGGCGTGACACTCGCAGGCCTCGCCCTCGGCGTCCTCGCGCTGGCCGCCTGCACCCCGGACGGTACCGCCGCCCCGAGCCCGGCCGAAGCCGAGGCCGTGGCCGTGCACACCGCGCCCGCGTCGGCCGCACCGGCCCCGCCGCTGACCTTCCGTTACCAGGCGCGCGGCGAGCACGAGTTCATCGACCAGACACTCATCATCGGCAACGACGGCCGGATGAGCGTGGCGCCGACCCTGGCGATCACGGCGGTCGACGCCACCGGCAAGGACCTCCCCGACGTGCGGATCACCACCGCGTACGGTAGCGATCGCGGCGGCCTCGTGGTCCAACCCGGCGGTGGCTACGACGTCCTGGCCTTCGGTGGCCCCGGCGCGGAGCAGGTCGCCGACGTGAAGGTGACCGTCAAGGAGACCGCCCCGGCGGACCTCCCCGCCGACGCGACCGCCGTCGAGGCGAAGCCGGCCGACGCCTCCGGTCGACCCATGACCAAGTTCGACCCCTTCGAGCAGGTCCTGCTGAAGAACCCGAACACCACGCCGGTCTCCGTCCGCGTCGTCTACCTGGTCTACGACAAGCCCAAGCCCGGCACGCCCCAGCAGACCACCGCCGTCATCCCGATCGGCGGCCTGACCACCATCCCGCCCGGCGGCACCTCCTCCGTCCCCGTCACTGGCGACGCCGCGGCAGCCGTGCGGCAGTACTCCGACGGCCCGGCCGTCAGCGTCAAGACCTACTTCTCCCGCTAGCGCGAACCGCGTACCGGCCCAAGGCCTGTCCCTCGGCCGCCTCGGTCAGCCCCCAAGGTCGGCCGGCTCCGGCACCGCATGGTCGCAGGTGTCGAACTGCTCACCGATGTTGTTCCACATGAAGCCGTCCTGCCAGCCCGGCTTCGCGCCGGCCCAGCCGAGCAGCGCCGCGAGGACTTTCTCCTGGGAGACGGTCAGGGTCTGGAAGTGCCGCGCGGCGACGCCGTCCCGGTACTCGAGTTGGTAGGTGTGGTTCTCCCGCAGCCGGACCTGGATGTACCAGTCGCCCGGCAGCTCCCCGCCCACCCGCTCCACCACCAGGTGGGCGTTGCCCCGCCGCAGATCGGCGAGCATCGTCCCGATGGTGGTCCCGGTGGCGCGCTTCACCACGTGGCCACGCTCGTTGGTCGCGATCAGCATGGCCGGATCATCCAGCAGGGGGCTGACACTGCCTCAGGACATCGCCGTCCCCCTGCGGTGACGCCCGACCGCTCCGGTCCGGTCCGTCAGAGGATCCGGCGCCACCAGGGTGGGGTCACCGGGGGGACCGGTGCCTCGGAGGCAGCGGGGCCGGGCCTGCCCTCGATCGGGGTGTCCCATTCGACGAGGGCGGCGGGGAACCAGGTGACTGGCTCGGTGTCGGTACGGATGCTGGCCCAGGCGCCACGCGTACGGCGGACTCCCGGTTGGGCAGCGGGCCTCCGGGGCACTGCCGAGCCGTTTAACGATGCGGGCACCGCGACGAAGTAGCCGGCCAGCACCATCGCGTCCGGTTCGCCGTCAGCGGCGGAGAAGCCCTTGATCATCCCCGCACCGTACCTGACCCGCGCCCTCCGGCTCCGCATGCTCGGAGCGTTGACGAGCGATAGTTAGCGATATATCGTCGAAGTATCGAGATGGCTCGATGACAACGTCAACGAAAGTGAGTGATCACCATGCGTGGGTACGGATACGACAGGGGAGAAGGCCGTCGCCGTGAGCGGCGGGAGGGTTTCGGTGGCTTCGGCGGCGGGCGGCCCGGGGGGCCGTTCGGTGGGCCGTTCGGGCACGGGGGCGGGGGTGGCCGGGGTGGGTTTCCCGGGCACGGGCGGCGTGGGGGGAGGGCTCGGCGGGGGGATGTGCGGGCCTCGCTGCTGGCGCTGCTGCTGGAGCGGCCGATGCACGGCTACGAGATGATCACCGAGATCGGCGAGCGCTCGGGCGGGGCCTGGCGGCCGAGCCCGGGGTCGGTGTACCCGACGCTCCAGCTGCTGGAGGAGGAGGGGCTGATCGCGGGCAACGAGGGGTCGGGCAAGAGGCTGTTCGAGCTGACCGAGCAGGGCCGCGCCGAGGCCGAGGCCGGTGCGCCCAAGCCGTGGGAGCAGGCCGGCCGCGGGCTGGACTGGGAGGCGGTGCAGGAGGTCGGGCAGGCGCTCGGGGCAGTGGACCAGGCGATCCGTCAGGTGATGACCACCGGGACGGAGGAGCAGCGGGCCAAGGGCCTGGCGGTGCTCACCGAGGCCCGCAAGAAGCTGTACCTGATCCTGGCCGAGGAGGCGTGACGGTCCGTCAGCCCTCGGCGGAAGGAGCGGGGGCCTCGGCGGCCGAGGGGTCCTGGTACTCGTAGACCCAGCGCCAGCGGCCCTTGGGGTCGTACTCCTTGGCGCGCCGGTAGACCAGCGTGACGGCGGGGGTGTCCCCGTGTGCGGGGACCGGGACCTTGTAGACCTTGGGGACGTTGCTGAACGGCGTCAGCCCGACGGGCAGGGTCCGGCCGTCCAGGGGGCCGCCGACGAAGGGGGTGTCCGCGCTCTTCACGCTGCTCAGCCTACGGGTGTGACGGTCCGGTGGAGGCGCCCGGTGGCCGGTGTGAGGGGCCGGTGTGACCAGCGCAGCACCGCCCGCGGTCCGAACGGCCCCCCCGACACCCTTATCCTGCTCTGTACGCCCCTGGGAGTTCCCTGGTACCCGGGCCCCTCAAGGGCCCGCCTCGAACCGTGCCCCGGGCGACTCGGCCGTCCGGCGACACCGGCTCCGGCCCTCGGCGAAGCTGCCGGACCGACCGCACCCCGGGGAAGCAACGGGGTGGGCTCCGGCGTTGCGTCGGATGTTTGCGTCGGTCGCTGTGTCACACCAGGCACGGCAGCTACAGCAGGTGTGGAAGGGGTCCGATGGAAGCCAGCAGCAGGTGGACGGCCTGGTGGCAGCGGCGTGACCGCGAGCGGACCGGGCCGGGTGCGGGGGGCGATCCGGCCGGGAGGCTGGACCTGCTGCTCAAGGCGGTGCGGGCGGGGTTCCCGCTGGCGCCGGCCGCGCATCCGGCGGGGCACCGGTGTTCCTGCGACCGGGTCGGCTGTCCGGCTCCGGCCCAGCACCCGGTCTCCTTCGCCTGGCAGACCCAGGCCACCGTCGATCCGGAGCAGCTGGCCCGCTGGCTCTCCCGCGACCCGCAGGCCAACTTCGTCACCGCCACCGGCCGCGCCCACGACGTGCTGGACGTGCCGGCCGAGGCGGGCCGGCTGGCCCTGGAGCGCCTGGAGGCGCTCGGCGTGCACGGCCCGGTGGCCGCCGTCGGCGAGGACCGGTACCTGTTCTTCACCGCCACCCGGGGGACCCCGGTGGACGAGGACGAGTGGTGGCCGAGCGTGCTGGACAGCACTCCTGACACCATGTCGGACCACCCCGGCCTGCGCTGGCACTGCCGCGGCTCCTACACCCTGCTGCCCCCGGCCTCGCTGCCGGACGGCTCCCAGGTGCGCTGGCTGCGCGGCCCCGAGCTGCCGCTGCCGGACGCGCTGCGGGTGCTGGACGTGCTCACCGACGCCTGCACCGAGGTCGGCGCGGTGGCCCAGGAGCAGTGGCTGATCGGCTGACGGCCGGTCAGAAGGGAAGGGCGGTGGACGGGCCGGAGCCCGTCCACCGCCCTTCCCGTGTCCGGGTGCGTCAGAAGCCCTCGCCCGGGAGGGTGAGGATCTCGGCGCCGTCGGCGGTGACCACCAGGGTGTGCTCGAACTGGGCGGTGCGCTTGCGGTCCTTGGTGACCACCGTCCAGCCGTCCTCCCAGATGTCGTAGTCGTAGGTGCCCAGGGTGAGCATCGGCTCGATGGTGAAGGTCATCCCGGGCTTGATCACCTCGGTGGCCCGCTCGCTGTCGTAGTGCGGGATGATCAGCCCGGAGTGGAACGAGGTGTTGATGCCGTGGCCGGTGAAGTCGCGGACCACGCCGTAGTCGAAGCGCTTGGCGTAGGACTCGATGACCCGGCCGATCACGTTGATCTGGCGGCCCGGCTTGACCGCCTTGATCGCCCGGTCGAGGGACTCGCGGGTGCGCTCGACCAGCAGGCGGGACTCCTCGTCCACGTCGCCGCAGAGGTAGGTGGCGTTGAGGTCGCCGTGCACCCCGTGGATGAAGGCGGTGGCGTCGATGTTGACGATGTCGCCGTCCTGCAGCACGGTCGAGTCCGGGATGCCGTGGCAGATCACCTCGTTGACGGAGGTGCAGACCGACTTCGGGAAGCCCCGGTAGCCCAGGTCGGACGGGTAGGCGTCGTGGTCGCACATGTACTCGTGCGCGACCACGTCGAGCTGGTCGGTGGTCACCCCGGGGGCGATCAGCTTGGCCGCCTCGGCCATCGCCTCCGCCGCGATCCGCCCGGCGATCCGCATCTTCTCGATGGTCTCGGCGGTCTGCACCTCGGGGCCGGTGTACGGGGCCGGCTTCGGCTTGCCGACGTACTCCGGGCGCGGGATGTGCGCCGGGACCTTGCGGATGGGGGACTGGATGCCGGGTACGAGAGCCATGGCCGGAGTCTATCGGCCGTGGATCATCCGGCTCGGCTGTGCGTGCGAACCCGCCGCGCGGGTAGATGATCACCGTACGAGACCAGGAGGACGACATGCCGTTCGGGAAGAGCAAGCCCACCGGGAAGCCCGGTGAGTGGTTCTACTGCATCAAGCACAGCAAGGTCGAGGAGGGCCCGGAGTGCCCGGCCAAGGACCGCCTCGGCCCGTACGCCACCCCCGAGGAGGCGGCGCACGCGCTGGAGACGGCGGCCGAGCGGAACCGGGAGTGGAAGAACGACCCGGCGTGGAACGACGACGCCCAGCAGCAGCCGGGCAGCTGACGGGCCGTCAGGCCGCCAGCGCGTCGCGCTCGGCGGCCTGGGCCTCGTGCTGGGCCCGGACGGCGGCCACGTGTTCGTCGGTGCGGTCGTCGTAGCGCAGCAGCCGCGGCACCGCGGCGGTCAGCGCGACCACGCCGACCACGCAGGCCAGCCCGCCGGCCCAGACCGAGCCCCGGACGCCGATCGCGGTGGCCATGCCGCCGGCCCGGGCCTGGCCCAGCTGGGGGCCGACCGAGTAGCTGAGCAGCTCGACCCCGGCGAGCCGGCCGCGGAACTCGTCCGGGATGGACTGGTTCCAGATCGAGGACCGGGCCACGCCGCTGACCTGGTCGGCGCCGCCGGCCAGGGCCAGGCAGAGCAGCACCAGCCAGATGTTGCCGACCAGGCCGGCCAGCAGGATGGAGACGCCCCAGCCGAGCGCGGCCAGCACCAGCATCCGGCCGTGCCGGTGCACGTGCGAGGTCCAGCCGCCGGTGGCCGAGACCACCAGCGCGCCGGCGGCGGTGGCCCCGTACATCAGGCCGAGCGCCCAGTCGGCCTTCAGGTCGGAGGCCCAGAAGGCGTAGATCGCGACCGGGAAGGCGAACAGCATCGCCACGATGTCGATCACGTAGGTGGAGAGCAGGTCCTTGCGTCCCCAGGCGTACTTGATGCCGTTGGCGATCGCGCTCAGCGAGGGCTTCTCCGCGCCGGTGGACGGCGGCACCGCCCGGATCTTGTAGAGCAGCACCAGCGAGGCCGCGAAGGTCAGCACGTCCAGCGCGTACGCGGTCTCCACCCCCGCGACCGCGACGATCACGCCGGCCAGTGCCGGGCCGGCCACCGAGGCGGCGTTGCGGTAGAGCGAGAGCAGGGTGAAGGCGGCGGGCAGCTGGTCGTGCGGGACGATCCGCGGGGTCATCGAGTCCAGCGCCGGGCGCTGCAGGCCGTCGGCGGCCGCGACCAGGGCGGCGACCAGGTAGATCGGCCAGAGCACCGGGCTCGGCAGCAGCGCGTTCAGCAGCAGCAGGCCGGAGAGCAGCAGCAGGCCGACCTCCGAGCAGAGCACCAGCTTGCGCCGGTCCAGCGCGTCGGCGAGGGCGCCGCCCCAGAGGCCGAAGACGATCAGCGGGACCAGCTCGACCGCGCCGATCAGGCCGACCGCGATCGGGGAGTTGGTCAGGTGCTTGATCTGCAGCGGCACCGCGACGTAGGTCAGGAAGCTGCCGAAGGACGAGACGCACCCGGCGCTCCAGAGCAGCCGGAAGTCCCGGGAGGAGCGCCACGGGGTGAGGTCGGGGCGCAGCCGCTGCCAGAAGGACGGGGGAGCGTCAGGGGGTTCGGAAGTCACGTTGAGCCATGCTGCGACGGTGCGTCTCCGAACGGCAAGCGAATTTCGACCCGGTCCGGTGGGATCCGGGCGGATCGGTCTACCAGCGGGAGAGCGGGGAGCCGGCCAGCCGCTCGGCGAGGCGGGCCAGCCGGCCGCGCGGGGAGGGGGTGCCGGCGGCGGAACTGACGAGGTGTTGGACCAGTTCGAACGGACCCTCGGTGTCCTCCCGCGCGTCGGCCGGGACGGTCAGCCGCTCGTGCGCCAGACCGCCGAGCTCCGCGTCCCCGCCGTCCAGGGCCAGCACGGTGGCCCCGCCCCGCCGGGCGTCCCGCACCCGCTCCAGCAGCCCCTCGCCGGCCGCCTCCGGAGCCACCAGCAGCACGGTGGCCCCGCGCCGGGCCTCCGTCAGCCGCCGCAGCCCGTGCGCCAGGTGGGCCGGGGCCTGCGGCTCCACCCGGTGCCGCAGCAGGGTCGGGGCCAGGCCCGGCAGGCCGGTCAGCCCGGCCTCCTCCTCCAGGTGGGCGGCCAGGTGCCAGGGCTCGTACGCCGCGGTGCCGACCAGCAGCAGGCCGGAGGCGGTGCGGCGCCCGGTGGCGCGGCGCAGCGTCCCGGCGAACTCCCCGGCCTCCTCCACCCAGCCCGTCCCGGTCAGGGCGGCCCGGAGTGCCGAAACTCTCATCGCGTCCATGGACCGTCAGCATGGAGAGGGCGCAGCGCATTTGGCAGGATTCCGGCATGACTTCCCACGATTCAGTGAACCCGCCCGTCGGTGCCCCCGCCCTGCCCGACGTCTCCGGCCTGGTGGTCGGCGTGCTCGGCGGCACCGGCGACCAGGGCCGCGGCCTCGCCTACCGGCTGGCCCGGGCCGGGCAGCAGGTGGTGATCGGCTCCCGCACCGCCGAGCGGGCCGAGGGCGCGGCCGCCGAGATCGGCTACGGCGTGCGCGGCGCGGACAACGCGGCCTGCGCCCGGGAGAGCGACATCGTGATCATCGCGGTGCCGTGGGACGGCCACGCCGCCACCCTCGCCGAGCTGCGGGAGGAGCTGGCCGGGAAGATCGTGGTGGACTGCGTCAACCCGCTCGGCTTCGACAAGCAGGGCGCCTACGCCCTGAAGGTCGAGGAGGGCAGCGCCGCCCAGCAGGCCGCCGCCCTGCTCCCGGAGTCCCGGGTCACCGCCGCCTTCCACCACCTCTCCGCCGTCCTGCTCCAGGACCGCGACATCGAGCGGATCGACACCGACGTCCTGGTCCTCGGCGACGACCGCGAGGCCACCGACCTGGTCCAGGCCCTGGCCTCGCTGATCCCCGGCATGCGCGGCATCTTCGCCGGCCGCCTGCGCAACGCCCACCAGGTCGAGGGCCTGGTCGCCAACCTCATCTCGGTGAACCGCCGCTACAAGGCCCACGCGGGCCTTCGCGTCACCGACGTCTGAACCGACCCGCGGGACCCCTGGCCGGGAGCGCTCGGGCCGTCGGCGAGAATGGACGGCGTCCCGAGTCCCGGTCTAGGAGTTCCGTGCCATGCCCCGTAATGCCCTGTACGCGTCGATCGTGTTCGTGCTGGCGGTGTGCGCCGCCGTGGTGTCGTTCGTGCAGGGGACCTGGCTGGGGGTCGTCTGGGTGCTGATGGCCGGCGTCTCCAGCAACATCGCCTGGTACTACCTGCGCCGGGCGCGGGTGGAGAAGGCCGCCGCCGGACAGGGCTGACCGAGCCCCTGTGCGAATCCGCTGTGCCATGTAACATTTCACTGTTGCGACGGCCGGGGAGGGCGAATGGCACGGGCGGGTCGGACGGCGCTGGTGGTGCGGGGAGGCTGGGCCGGGCACGAGCCGGTCGCGGCCTCGGACCGGTACGCTGAGCGGCTGGAGCGGGACGGGTACCGGGTGACCGTCTCGGACACCCTGGACAGCTACCTGGACGCGGAGCTGCTGGCCGGCACCGACCTGGTGGTGCAGTGCTGGACGATGGGCGCGATCACCGAGGCGCAGGCCGCCGGGCTGACGGCCGCCGTGCGGGCGGGGACCGGGCTGGCCGGATGGCACGGCGGGATCGTGGACGCCTTCCGGGAGAGCACCGAGTACCAGCTGATGACGGGCGGTCAGTTCGTCCACCACCCGCGGGAGCACGTCCGCTACCTGGTCACGCCGGTCGGCGAGCACCCGGCCACGGCGGGGGTCACGCCCTTCGAGCTGACCAGTGAGCAGTACTACCTGCACCTGGACCCGGCGGTGGTCCCGCTCGCGGTCACCGAGTTCGCCGCCGACCCGGACCACCCCGAGCTGACCGGCGTCACCGTCCCGGTCGCCTGGGCCCGGAGCTGGGGCGCGGGGCGGGTCTTCGTCACCGTGCTCGGGCACACGCCGGCCGACCTGGCGCACCCGCAGGCCGACCTGATGCTGCGTCAGGGCATGCACTGGGCCACCCGGGGCGCCGCGTGAGCGCCCCGCTGCGGGTCGGGGTGGTCGGGGCCGGGAAGATCAGCGGGGTCTACCTGGACACCCTGACCCGGCAGCCGGAGACCACCGTCACCGCCGTCGCCGACCTGGACCCGGCACGGGCCGGGGCGGCCGCCGCACGGGTGGGCGCGCGGGCCACCACCGTGGCGGAGCTCTGCGCCGCCGAGGACGTCGACCTGGTGCTCAACCTCACCGTGCCCGCCGCGCACGCCGAGGTCGCGCTGCGCGCGATCGCCGCCGGCAAGCACGTCTACGGCGAGAAGCCGCTGGCCGCCACCACCGGGCAGGCCCGTGCGGTGCTGGCCGCCGCGGAGGCCGCCGGGGTCCGGGTCGGCTGCGCGCCGGACACCGTGCTCGGTGCGGGCACCCAGACCGCCCGCGCGCTGCTGGACGCGGGGGAGATCGGCACCCCCTTCGCCGCGACCGCCTTCATGACGACCCCGGGCCACGAACTCTGGCACCCGGACCCGGAGTTCTACTACCGCCAGGGCGGCGGCCCGCTGTACGACATGGGCCCGTACCACCTGAGCGCGCTGGTCACCCTGCTGGGCCCGGTCCGCCGGGTCACCGGCCTGGCCGCCACCCCGCGGCCGGAGCGGGAGGTGGCCACCGGGCCGAGGGCGGGGGCCCGCTTCCGCAGCGAGGTGCCCACCCACCTCACCGGGCTGCTGGAGCACCGCGGCGGGGCGGTGTCCACCCTGCTGATGAGTTTCGAGGTCTGGGCCGCCCGGCTGCCGCACATCGAGGTGTACGGCACGGCCGGCTCGCTCTCCGTGCCGGACCCGAACGACTTCGACGGCCCGGTCGCCCTGCACCGCGCCGGCGCCACCGGCTGGGAGCCGGTCGCCCCGCCGGCCGGTGAGTACGGTGCCGCCCGCGGCCACGGGGTCGCCGACCTGGCCCGCTCCCTGGCGGCCGGCACCCCGCACCGCGCCTCGGCCGGTCTCGCCCTGCACGTGCTGGACGTGATGGAGTGCCTGACCGCCGCGGCCGCCACCGGCTCGCCCGTCGAGGTGGGGACCACCTGCGAGCGGCCGGCGGCGACGGTGCGTCAGGACTTCCAGAAGCGGAACAGGTAGTCGCCCAGCGCCACGTAGTTGGTGTCGACGCCGAACAGGCCGATCACGCCGTCCACCACGCCGAAGAACCAGGAGTTCACCTCGGGCTGCCAGAGCAGCAGGAAGACCGCCAGCATGCCGTACGGGGCGATCTGGGAGAGGCTGCGCCGGGTCTGGTACGAGAGCCAGGGCTCGATGATGCCGTAGCCGTCGAGGCCGGGCACCGGCAGCAGGTTCAGCAGGGCCGCGCTGACCTGGAGCATGCCGAGGAAGGCCAGCGCCCCGGCCAGCGGCGAGACGTTCAGCTCACGGCCCATCACCTCGGCGTACACCGTGGGGTCGTCCAGCCAGCCGGCGCCGAGCGGGATCAGCAGGGCCGCCGCGCAGACCACGTTCACCAGCGGGCCGGCGGCGGAGATCAGGCTGTGCTTCAGGCGGCCGTTGATCCGGTGCCGCTCGATGTAGACCGCGCCGCCGGGCAGGCCGATGCCGCCGAGGATCACGAAGACCACCGGCAGCACGAAGCTCAGCAGCACGTTGGCGTACTTGAGCGGGTTGAGCGTCAGGTAGCCCTTGGAGCCGATGGAGATGTCGCCGCCGTGCAGCGCGGTGCGGGCGTGCGCGTACTCGTGCAGGCAGAGCGAGACCATCCAGCCCGCCACCACGAAGAGGAACACCCCGAACCGGGCGCTGCCGTAACCGGTGGCGACCGCCCAGCCGGAGGTGCCCAGGGTGGCCAGCAGCACCCAGAACACCGGGCTGATCCGGCGCTCCTCGCGGCGTGAACGCTGGGCTTCGGCGAAGGTCATGACGGGCGGGCTCCGATGCGGGGAGTGGCGGGTGTGACGGTCGATCATGCCCGGCGGGCCTGACACCCACAAGGCGCGAGAGGTGAACGGACCGCCACGGGCGACGGTTCCGAAGGATATTCGTACCTGAGCGCGGCCCCGCGTCCCCGAGAATGGTCCGGTGCACTACGGCATCCTCGGAACCACCACCGCCCGCCGCGACGACGGCACCCCCGTGCCGCTCGGCGGGGCCCGGCTGCGCGCGCTGCTCACCGCCCTGGTGCTGCGCCAGGGCCGGCCCGTCCCGGCCGACCTGCTGGTGGACGAGGTCTGGGGCGCCGATCCGCCGCAGGACTCGGCCGCCGCGCTGCAGACCCTGGTCGGGCGGCTGCGCCGCACCGTCGGCCGGGAGGAGATCGGCTCCGGCCCGGCCGGGTACTGGACCACCGCCGCCCGGGCCAACGACCTGGCCGACTTCCAGCGGCTCACCGCCGAGGGCCGGGCGGCCGTGGCGGCCGGGGACTTCCCGCGCGCGGCCGAGCGGCTCTCGGCCGGCCTGGCGCTCTGGCGCGGACCGGCCCTGGCCGACCTGCCGGACCGCGGCGGCACCGCCACCCGGCTGGAGGCCGAGCGGGACGAGGCCCGCCGGGACCGGATCGCCGCCGAGCTGGAGCTCGGCCGGGCCGCCGAGCTGACCGCCGAGCTGGCCGAGCTCTGCGGGGCCCGCCCGCTGGACGAGCCGCTGGCCGTGCTGCTGATCCGCGCGCTGCGGGCCACCGGACGCACCGGCGAGGCGCTCCAGCGCTACGAACTGATCCGCCGTGAGCTGGCCGAGCAGCTGGGCGCCGACCCGGGCGAGGCGCTGCGCACCCTGCACCGCGAGCTGCTGGACGGCCAGCCCGCCCCGCCCCCGGCCGCTCCGGCCGCCGCCGCGCCGCGCCGCACCCAGGGCAACCTGCGCCGCCGGCTGACCAGCTTCGTCGGCCGGGGCGAGGACCTGGCCGCCCTGACCGGTGCCCTGACGACGGGCCGGCTGACCACCCTGACCGGCCCGGGCGGCTCCGGCAAGACCCGGCTCTCGCTGGAGGCCGCGCTGGCCGAGCAGGCCGCCGGACGCTGGCCGGACGGCGTCTGGCTGGTCGAGCTGGCCCCGCTGGAGGACCCGGCGGCGGTGCCCGGCGCGGTGCTCTCCGCGCTCGGCCTGCGCGAGACGGTGCTGCACTCCGGTGGCGCGGTCGGCGAGGCGGCCCGCACCGTCGACCCGGTCCGCCGGATCGTCGAGCACTGCGGCCAGCACCGGATGCTGCTGGTGCTGGACAACTGCGAGCACCTGGTCCAGGCCGCCGCCGAGCTGGCCGACCAGCTGCTGGCCGAGTGCCCGGAGCTGACCGTGCTGGCCACCAGCCGGGAGCCGCTCGGGGTGCCCGGCGAGGTGCTGCTGCCGGTCGAGCCGCTGCCCGGCCAGGTCGCGCTGCGGCTGCTGGCCGAGCGCGGCGCGGCCGCCCGCCCGGGCTTCGACCCGGCCGAGGACCCGGCCGCCTGCGCCGAGATCTGCCGCCGCCTGGACGGCCTGCCGCTGGCCATCGAGCTGGCCGCGGCCCGGCTGCGCGGCCTGACCCCGCGTCAGCTGGCCGACCGGTTGGACAGCCGCTTCGCGCTGCTGACGGCCGGTTCGCGGACCCTGCTGCCGCGCCAGCAGACCCTGCGCGCGGTGGTGGACTGGAGCTGGGACCTGCTGGGCAAGCGGGAGCGCGCGGTGCTGCGCCGCCTCTCGGTGTTCGCCGGCGGCTGCACCCTGGAGGCGGCCGAGGAGGTCTGCTCCGACGACACCGAGGTGCCCCGGGAGGAGGTCGCCGACCTGCTGCTCTCGCTGGTCGACAAGTCCCTGCTGGTGGCCGGGCTGGGGGAGCGGCCCCGGTACCGGATGCTGGAGACCATCCTGGAGTACGCGGGCGAGCGGCTGGCCGAGGCCGGCGAGCCGGAGGTGGCGGTGCGTCACGTCCGCTACCACCGCGAGCTGGTGCGCCTCGCCGACCAGGACATCCACGGCCCCGAGCAGCTGGCGATCCTCCAGTTGCTGGAGCGCGAGCAGGACAACGTCCGGGCCGCGATCCGCCGGGCGGTGGACCGGGGCGAGGAGCAGGAGGCGCTGGTCCTGGTGCTCGGCATGGGCTGGTACTGGCAGCTGCGGGACTACCGCACCGAGGCCGCGGCCTGGTACGACGAGGTCTGCGGGCTCGGCCCGGACCCGTTCGCCGACGACGCCCCGCCGGCCGTCCCGCTGGTGGACGGACCGCTGGACCACCCGCTGCCGATGGCGCCGGAGATGGTCGAGGAGGCCCGCCGCCAGGTGCACCTGCACCGCCTGGTCACCGCCTTCGCGGGGGGCCTGGAGCAGCAGGACCACGCCGTCCAGGTGGCCCGGGCCGAGCGGATCATGGACGCCTACGGGCCCGAGCTGCCGCAGTCCTACCGCTTCCCCTCGCTGATGCGGGTCTTCGCCTCCTTCCTCACCGGCCGGATGGACAACATGAAGGGCCTGCTGGACGAGGCGGTGGCGGGCGCCCGGGTGCACGGGCGGGAGACCGACCTGGCCTTCCTGCTGCAGATCCGGGCCCGCACCCTGAACGACTGGGTCGGGGGGCTGCCGCAGGCGGTGCAGGACGCCGAGGAGGCGCTGGAGATCTTCACCCGGCTCGGCGACCGCTGGGGCCGCTCGGAGGCGCTGGCCGCCCGGGCCGAGGCGATGGGCAACGACGGGGACGCCGAGGGGGCGGCCCGGACGTACCGTCAGTCGATCGGGCTGGCCGAGGAGTTGGGCGCGCACCACGAGGTGCCGATGCTCAAGGTGCGGCTCGGCGAGGCGCTGCTGCAGACCGACCCGGAGGAGGGCGAGCGGATCGTCCGCGCGGCGCTGGCCGAGGTGGAGCAGGGTGGTACCGGCTCCGCCGACGGTGCGCAGCTGTTCGGCCGGCTGGTGCTCTGCGGTCTGCTCAGCAGGCGCGGCGAGCACGCCGAGGCGCTGGCCGAGCTGGACTACCTGACGGAGCACCAGCAGCTGCTCGGGCCGCTGGTGCCCGGGGTCTTCAGCGGCCTGGTGCTCTGCATCCGCAGCTGGGTGGTGGCCCGCTCGGGCGATCCGGAGGGGGCGCTGGCCGTGCTCAAGCAGGGCCGGCACCGGATGCGGGACGTCCCCGGGATGGCCGGGGTGTTCGCCGACCACATGACGGTGCTGCTGATCCCGTCCTTCGTCGGCACCCTGCTGGCGGTCGGCGAGCACAGGGGGGACCGCTCCCTGATCCGCTTCTCCGCGGTGCTGCTGGGCTCGCACGACTCCCTGCACGGCCCGCGCGGCACCTTCATCGAACGGGAGGAGCGCGAGAAGGCCCACGCCTCGGCGCGGGCCCTGCTCGGTCAGGAGGAGTACGACGCGGCCCTCGCGGAGGGCGCGGCGCTCGACCTCCCGCACACCAGCGAACTGCTCGACCGGGTGCGGGACTTCTAGGAGCCGGTGGCGGTCAGGTCCGCTTGCGGAAGCGGGCCACCGCCAGCGGGGCGGTGATCGCGGTGACCACCACGGACCAGATCAGCACCACCGTCACGGAGTGGGCGATCGGGGCGTTGCCGTTGATCAGGCCGCGGCAGGCGTCGGCCAGCGCCGAGAGCGGGTTGTAGTCGGTGAAGGCCTGCAGCCAGCCGGGCATGGTGTCGGTCGGGGCGAAGGTCGAGCTGCCGAACTGCAGCGGCATGATCACCAGCATCGAGACGCCCTGGACGGCCTGGGCGCTGCGCATCGCCATGCCGAGCAGCATGGAGATCCAGATGATCGAGGTGCCGAAGAGCAGCGAGAGGCCCACGGCGGCCAGCAGCGGCAGGAAGCCCGCGGTCAGCTTCAGCCCGAGGATCATCGCGAAGACGATCAGGATGGTGAAGGAGACCAGCGCCCGCATCAGCTCCGCCGAGATCTTGGCGAGCAGCACCGAGGCACGGCCGATCGGCAGGGTGCGGAAGCGGTCCATCACGCCGGTCTGGAAGTCGCTGTTCAGACCGGTGCCGACGGCCATCGCCAGGTTGAGGCCGGTGGAGCCGAGCAGGCCGGGGACCAGCCACTGGATGTACTGGTCCTGGCCGCCGGCCACGGCGCCGCCGAAGACGTAGGTGAAGAGCAGGGTGAAGATGATCGGCACGAACAGGGCGTCGATCATCGACTCCGGGTCGGCCTTGATCCGCATCAGGTTGCGGCGGGTCAGCGCGCCGACGTGACGCAGCGCGGCGGCGCTGGAGGAGGTGCGGGCCGGGGCGGCCGGGTTCAGGGTGGCGGCGCTCATGCCACGGGCTCCTTGTCGCGGACGGGCTGGGAGGGGACGGTGTTCTGCGGCTTGCCGGTGATGGTCAGGAAGACCTCGTCCAGCGTGGGCAGTTGGGTGTCGATGCCGGCGATGCCGAAGCCGCGCGCGCCCAGCACGCCGACCACGGTGGTGAGCTGCTCGTCGTCGGTCAGCTGGACCGAGAGCAGGCCGGTGTCCTCGGAGAGGGTCACGTAGGGCAGCCCGGCCTCGCGCAGGCAGCGGGCCATCTCGGGCAGCTCGGCCGGGCGCTGCGGGCGGACCTGCAGGGTGCGGCCGCCGACCTGCGCCTTGAGCTCGGCGACCGCGCCGTTGGCGATCACCCGGCCGCGGTCGATCACGGTCAGCTCGTGCGCCAGCTGCTCGGCCTCCTCCATGTACTGGGTGGTGAGCAGCACGGTGGAGCCCTCGCGGACCATCCGCTGGACCTCGTCCCAGACCTCGTTGCGGGTCCGCGGGTCCAGGCCGGTGGTGGGCTCGTCCAGGTAGAGCACCTTGGGGTGGCCGATCATCGAGGCGGCCAGGTCGAGGCGGCGGCGCATCCCGCCGGAGTAGGTCTTGGCGGGGCGCCTGGCGGCCTCGGTGAGCGAGAAGCGCTCGAGCAGTTCGGCGGCCCGGGCCTTGGCCTGCTTGCCGCTCAGGTCCAGCAGGCGGCCGATCAGGTAGAGGTTCTCGTAGCCGGAGAGCAGCTCGTCCACCGAGGCGTACTGGCCGGTGAGGCCGATGGTGCGGCGCAGCTCCTTGGGCTGGGTCAGCACGTCGTAGCCGCCGACCACGGCGGTGCCGGCGTCCGGCTTGATCAGGGTGGAGAGGATCCGGACCAGGGTGGTCTTGCCGGCCCCGTTCGGGCCGAGCACGCCGAGCACGGTGCCCTGACGGACGGTCAGGTCCACGCCGTCCAGGGCCTTGGTCTCTCCGTAGTGCTTGACGATGCCGCGCACCTCGACGGCGTTCTCGATTCGGGTCATGGCAGCAGCCTGTCCGCCCCGGCTGTCACCGCGCTGTCAGCCCGCTGTCGCCGCGGTCGGGGTGCTGTCATCCGTCACCGGAAGATCGTGATCCGTTCAACCTGACGAACCATCAGATTAACGAGTATAGTGAAATATCACATTGCAGCAGCACATGGCGTGGGGCCGTGTGCGCTGTCGAGGGAGGGACACTCTCATGTTCCGCAAGATGCTCGTCGCCGCCGGTGCCGCCGGCCTGGCCCTGGCCGCCACCCCGGCCCAGGCCGCCACCACCGTCACCACCTGCAGCTACTCGGCGCTTCAGTCGGGCCTCTCCACCAAGGTCTGCGCTGACGTCACCGGCGACCAGGTCGCGCTCTACGGCACGATCGCGCTCGCCGGCCCGCCGAGCCCGGGCTACCCGATCCAGCCCAAGGACCTCGTCGTCAACCTGAACGGCAACGTCGTGGGCGGTGCCTCGATCGGCTCCTACCAGGGCTACCGCACCTTCTACGCCTCGACCATCAAGGTCGAGGGCGTCGGCGGCACCGTGCCGTGCAACTCCACGGTGCACGCCTCCTTCTCGGTGTCCTCGTTCGGCTGGTACAACACTCCGGTGACCCTGGACGTGCCGGTCTCCTGCTGATGACCCGTCGGTGAACGACGGAGGAGCGGCGCCCGGGCCCAGGCGCCGCTCCTCCGTGTTTCCGCGTCCTACTTGAAGGTGTGCTCCGGCGCCGGGAAGGTGCCCGCGCCCACCTCGGCCGCGAACTCCCGGGCGGCGTCGCCCAGGACGGCCCGCAGGTTCGCGTACTGCTTGACGAACTTGGGCACCCGGCCCGCCGTCATCCCGGCCATGTCGGTCCACACCAGCACCTGGGCGTCGGTGCCCGCCCCCGCGCCGATCCCCACCGTCGGGATCGCCAGCTGCTCGGTGACCTGCGCCGCCAGCTCGGCCGGCACGGCCTCCAGCACCACCGAGAAGGCGCCCGCCTGCTGCACCGCCTTGGCGTCCCGGAGCAGCTGGTGCGCGGCCTCGTCGCCGCGCCCCTGGACCGGGTAGCCGCCGAGCGCGTGCACCGACTGCGGGGTCAGCCCGATGTGGGCCATCACCGGGATGCCGGCCTCGACCAGCAGCTCGATCGAACGGGCGCTGCGCTCGCCGCCCTCCAGCTTGACCGCGCCGACGCCCGCCTCCTTCATCAGCCGGGCCGCGTTGTGCATCGCCTGGCCGGCGGACTCCTGGTACGAGCCGAACGGCATGTCGCCGACCACCAGCGCGCGCTTGGTGCCGCGCACCACCGCGGCCGACAGCATGACCATCTGGTCCATCGTCACCGGCACGGTGTTCTCGTAGCCGAGGTGGCAGTTCCCGGCCGAGTCGCCGACCAGCAGCACCGGGATGCCGGCCTCGTCGAAGACGCCGGCGGTGAGGGCGTCGTACGCCGTGAGCATCGCCCAGCGCTCGCCCCGCTGCTTGGCGGCGGCGATGTCCCGGACGGTGACGCGGCGGTTGGTGATCCCGCCGTACAGGGTCTGCGCGGTCCCCTGGGCAGGCTGAAGCGGAGAAGCGTTCATGGAACAGGCTCCTGATGGGTTGTCGTCTCGTGGCGCCGTGCGGCGTCCCCGGATCTGCTCCCATGCTTGCACGCCCGCCCCGGCTCGCAAAGACCGGGCGCACGCGCTTCTTCCGGGCGCTTCTTTGCCGAGAATTTGCGATACGGACCCGTCTCGTATCGAAACGCCCGCTAGGCTGATTTACGAGACGCCACGGTCTCGTTAAGAACCTGCACCTGCATGGGGGAGAAGCATGACCACCGCCGCGCCGTCCCGAATTCCGGAGGCCGTACACCGCCGACGCTGGGCGATCCTGGGCACCCTGGTGCTCGCCCTGCTCGTCGTCGTCCTCGACAACTCGATCCTCAACGTGGCGATGAAGACCATCGCCTCGCCCGCGCCCACCGGCCTCGGCGCCACCCAGAGCGACCTCGAATGGTCCATCAACTCCTACACCCTGGTCTTCGCCGGCCTGCTCTTCACCGCGGGTCTGCTCGGTGACCGGCTCGGGCGCAAGTGGTCGCTGCTCGGCGGAATGGTGGTCTTCGGCCTCGGCTCGCTGCTCTCCGCGCTGGCCTCCTCGCCGGGCGAACTCATCGGCTTCCGCGCGGTGATGGGCCTCGGCGGCGCCTTCGTGATGCCCGCCACGCTGGCCATCATCATGAACGTCTTCGAGCGGCACGAGCAGCCCAAGGCGATCGGCATCTGGGCCGGCGCGGTCGGCCTGGCCATCGCCATCGGCCCGATCACCGGCGGCCTGCTGATCGAGCACTTCTGGTGGGGCTCGGTCTTCCTGGTCAACGTCCCGATCGTGATCGTCGCCCTGATCGCGATGGCCCTGCTGGTGCCGGACTCCAAGGACCCCAACCCCGGCAAGCTGGACCCGGTCGGCGTGCTGCTCTCGATCGTCGGCCTGGTGGCGCTGATCTACGGCATCATCAAGGGCGGCGAGCTGGCCGACTTCACCGCGCCCGGCGCCTGGGTGCCGACCCTCGGCGGCCTGGCCGTGCTGGCGGTCTTCGTGCTCTGGGAGCGCCGCACCAGCCACCCCGCGATGGACGTCCGCTGGTTCCGCAACAAGGTGTTCAGCGCCTCCGTCGCGGTGATCGGCCTGGTCTTCTTCGCGCTGATGGGCGTCTCCTTCTTCGGCGTCTTCTACACCCAGAGCGTGCGCGGCTACAGCGCCCTGCAGGCCGGCGTGCTGATGCTCCCGCTGGCCGTCGCCCAGCTGGTCTTCGCCCCCCGGGCCCGGCTGGTGGTGGACCGCTTCGGCGTCCGGGCCACCTGCGCCGGAGGCATGGCGCTGATCGTGGTCGCCTTCCTCGGCTACCTGCTGCTCGGCCGGGACACCACGATCTGGCTGCTGGTCGTGCTCGGCTTCCTGATGGGCGCCGGCATGGCGCACGTGATGCCCCCGGTCACCGTGGCCATCATGGGCTCGCTGCCGCGCGAGAAGGCCGGGGCCGGCTCGGCCCTGAACAACACCTTCCGCCAGGTCGGCGGCTCGCTCGGGGTCGCCGTGCTCGGCGCGGTGCTCTCCACCGTCTACCGCGACGGCGTCGCCGACACCCTGGCCGGGCTCCCGGCCCCGCTGCGGGACAAGGCCGGCGAATCGCTGGAGGCCACCCTCGCGGTGGCCGAGCGGACCGGCGCCACCGCGCTGGTCGCCCCCGCCGAGGACGCCTTCGTCAGCGCCATGCACGTGGTCGCCGGGCTGTCGGCCGGCGTCACCTTCGTGGGCGTGCTGCTCGCCTGGTTCCTGCTCCCCGGCAAGGCCCCGGCCGCCCCGGGCGCCGGACGGGAGGGTGCCGCCGAGGCCCCCGAGGGTGAGCTCGCCCCGGCGAAGGGCTGAGGCTGCGTCATGACGGTGGACCGGTACTCGAACGCCGCCGGGCAGAATGGGGCCATGCAGACCGAGACCACCGCCACCGCCCCCGACGGGACGCCCTGCGCGCCCCGGCGGGGGCGGCCGCGCAGCGAGGCGGCCGAGCAGGCGATCTACGAGGCGGTGGAGCGGCTGATGGAGGGCGGCGCCAGCCTGGTCGAGCTCTCCATCGAGCGGATCGCCGCCGAGGCGGGCGTGGGCAAGGCCACCATCTACCGGCGCTGGCCCAACAAGGAGGCCCTGCTGGTCGACGTGGTCGCCCGGCTGGAGATGCCCGAGCCGGTGCTCTCCAAGGGCGGCGGCGTCCGTGACGACCTGATCGCGATGATCGAGTACATGCGTCGCCGGGGCATGGCCAAGCGCTCCCGCTGGGTGCTCAGGTCGGCCATGGGCCAGCTGCAGGGCTGGCCCGAGCTGCGCTCCGTCTACAAGGAACGGATCGTCAGGCCCCGCCGCGACCTGGCCCGGCAGATCATCCAGCGCGGGATCGACGAGGGCGTGCTGCGCGACGACCTCGACCCGGAGCTGCTCACCGAGATGGTGATGGGGCCGATCCTGATCCGCACCCTGCTCTGGGAGGACGCCCCGCTCGACGAGGAGGGGCTGGCCGAGCGGATGGTGGACGCCGTGCTGGACGGCGCGGCCGTCCGTCCGCGGACGGTCCCGGTACCTCCGTCCGGTGGCGAATCTCACTGAACCGGGGCGCGCCGGAACCCCGCGCTGCCGGGCGCACGTCCATGCCGTCATAGGCTGAGCCGAGAATCCGACAAAACAGGCCGATCGGGTGGCGGATTCGGGCTGACGACGGTGGAACGGCACGGAGGACGGTTCATGGCGCGGGCGGACGAGGCAGTGGCTCCGGCGGACGGCGGGGCGACCCCGGTCCGGCGGCCCCGCCGCTCCTGGCGGTCCGGCACCTGGCGGCGCGGGTGGATCATCGCCGCGCTGGCCGTGCTCACCACCCTGCTGCTGGTCTTCCACTCCTCGGTGCCCAACGGTTTCGGCAACCTCGGCAGCCTGCTGGAGACCTTCCTGCCCTGGCTGGGCCTCGCCGTCCCGGTCCTGCTGGCACTGGCCCTGCTGCGCCGCTCCGCCACCGCGCTGGTGGCGGTGCTGCTGCCGGCGGCGGTCTGGCTCAACCTGTTCGGCGGCCTGCTCACCGACAAGAGCACGGGCAGGGGCGACTTCACCGTGCTCACCCACAACGTGGCCGCCGCCAACACCGACCCGGCCGGCACGGTGAAGCTGCTCAACGACTCGGGCGCCCAGATCGTCGCCCTGGAGGAGCTGGCCGCCGACGGCGTCCGCACCTACAGCAAGGGCCTGGCCGCCGCGTACCCGTACCACGTGGTGGAGGGCACCGTCGGGCTCTGGTCCAAGTACCCGATCTCCGACACCCGGGTGGTGGACATCAAGATCGGCTGGACCAGGGCCTTCCGCTCCACCGTGACGACCCCTCAGGGCCCGCTCGCCGTCTACGTCGCCCACCTGCCCTCGGTCCGGCTGAAGTTCGACAGCGGCTTCACCGCCGGGCGGCGGGACGTCAGCGCGCAGGCGCTCGGTGACGCGATCGAGGCCGAGCCGGTGAAGAAGGTGCTGCTGCTCGGCGACCTCAACGGCACCATGAACGACCGCTCGCTCGCCCCCGTCACCTCCCAGATGCGCTCCGCCCAGGGCGCGGCCGGGGACGGCTTCGGCTTCAGCTGGCCCTCCGGCTTCCCGATGGCGCGGATCGACCAGATCCTCAGCAAGGGCGGCCTGACCCCGACCGACTCCTGGGTGCTCCCGGCCGACGGCAGCGACCACCGGGCGATCGCGGCCGAGTACCGGTACTGAGGAACCCTTCCGCACCGCGGCGGCGTCTGATCCCTCATAACGCTGACATAACGTCACAAGGGGGATGAATGACTCAGGCGGACACCCGCGCACCCGTGCGGGCCAGGAAGGCCCCGCAGCCGTCGTCCCCGCCCGCGCGGCGGAAGAGCCGCTGGCGGCGGGGGCGGATCCTGGCCGGGCCGGCGGTGCTGACGGCACTGGTGACGGCCGGGCACTCGCTGTTGCCCGACGGCGGCAACCTCGGCGGCTTCGTCGAGACCTTCCTGCCGTGGAGCGGCCTGCTGGTGCTCGCGCTGCTGCTCGGCGCGCTGCTGCGCCGCTCGGCCACGGCGTTGGTGGCGACGGCGCTGCCCGCGGTGGTCTGGCTGGCGATGTACGGCGGGGCGCTGGCGGACGGCAGCAGCGGGAAGGGCGACCTGACGGTGGTGAGCCACAACGTGGCGGCCGCCAACGTGGACTACGCCGGGACGCTGAAGGTCCTGAAGGACTCGGGCGCCGACCTGATCGCCCTCCAGGAGATGGAGTCGGCCGCGCTGGCCGAGTACCGGCGGGGCCTGGCCTCCGCCTACCCCTACTACCTGGGCGGCTCGACCACCGACGGACTCTGGTCCAGGTACCCGATCGTGCCGGGCGGGTTCGTCGAGAAGGACGGCATCCAGCACATCGGCACGGCGGCCCGCGCGGTGGTGGAGACGCCCAAGGGGCGGGTGGCGGTCTACTACGGCCACCTGGACTCCGTCCGGGTCACCCCGCGCAGCGGCTTCGGTGCCGACCCGCGGAACGAGAGCGTCAAGGCGCTGAGCGCCGCCCTGCGGAGCGAGCCGGAGGAGCGGGTGCTGCTGATGGGCGACCTGAACGGGAGTCTGACGGACCGTGCGTTCGACCCGCTGACCGAGCAGCTGACGTCGGCTCAGGAGACGGCCGGCCAGGGCTTCGGCTTCACCTTCCCGGCGGCCTTCCCGATGGTCCGGATCGACCACGTGCTCAGCGGGGGGAAGCTGACCGCCACCGACTCCTGGCTGCTGCCGAGGAGCGGCAGCGACCACCGGGCGGTGGCCGCCTCGTTCAAGCTGTGAGGGCCGTTCCGGTGGCGGCGAGGAGAGCGGACGGACTAGTTCATTGGAAGATGAGAAGGAAGCCCGTCCATGGCCTCGCCGCCGTGGCCACGCTAGCAGTCAGGCGGGGATCAGATCACGCAGGTTTTCCGGCGTGACGACGGTGGAGTCCGGGTGCAGGCCCTCGGGCCGCTCCAGCCCGACGAAGGTGACCGGCCCGTCCGGGACGGTGGCGCCGTCCCACAGGGTCGTGGTCGCCGCCTCCATCAGTCCGGTGAGGTGGCGCACCGTCAGGTACCGCCGCTCCACCGCGCCGCGCACCAGGGTGGCCACCGAGACCCGGTTGCCCTCGACCTGGTTGGCGTGCGGGCGGCCCTTGAGGTGCAGGTGCAGCCACTTCGCCCACCAGGTGCCGTCCGGATCGCGCAGGAAGACCAGCGGCAGGGCGACCCGGCCGGGGCCGCGCAGCTCGGACTTCATCCGGACGGTGCGCGCCTCGAAGGGCCGGCCCTGCTGCTCGGCCTCGCGCAGCATGTAGCCGAAGAAGGACTCCTTGACCTGCTCGAAGCCCTCGCCGTCGTAGATGTTCACCTGCGGCACGATGTACGTGCCGCGCACCGCGCCGAGGCGGAGGTTGATGAACTCCGAGGCGCCGTCCCTGGCGTCCGTGACGTCGCCCGAGTGCTCGCCCTCCAGGCTCGTCAGCTCGGTGTACGAGAGCCAGCCCAGGGTGCCGTACTTCTCGTCCAGCAGCAGTGCCGACAGGTCGAAGTCGGTGCTGGTCCGGGCCTGGTGCCAGTACACGAAGAAGCGCAGCAACTCGCCCTCGACCCGGGAGACCGACCCCCGGGGCAGCACGCCGACCCCGCTGGAGGTCGCCTTGCCACCGAGCGGCACCGCGACGTCCAGCACGGCCGGGTCGAGCAGCAGGTGAGCGGGGTGCGGGAGCCGTCGGCGGGTCTCCCGGTCCAGCAGGGCCGCGAGCCGGTCCCCGGCCGTCTCCGGCAGCCCGGGGCGGTGGTCGTCGGCGACCCAGGCGCGGCCCAGGCGGTTGGTGAACACCCGCTTGGCCCGGTCGGGCCGGGCCCGGTTCAGCAGGTGCTCCCGGAGCGAGAGCAGGACCCGGCCGGAGACCTGCGGTGCGGCCCGCTCGGCTGCGGCCAGCACGGCCTCGCGCTCCTCCTCGTCGGGGCAGGCGGTCAGCAGGTGGTCCAGCGCCCGGAAGAGCCGGCCGGGCGCGGCCGTGGCCAGCAGGCGGGCCGCTCCGCCGGCGTCGCCGTCGGCGAGCAGCGCCTCGGTCCGGCCGTTCAGGGTCGGGGCCCGCTCCTCGCCGCGCGCGACCGCGAACACCCGGGCGGCGTGCGGCCACCGGGGGTACTCGTGCGGGTGGAGCCGCTCACCCAGGCGCTTGAACCGCTCACGGTGCGGGTGCACGTCCGCCAGCTTGGCGGGCGCGGCCGCCACCACCGCGTCCAGCCCGGCCAGCAGGGCGCGGCGCACCGGGCGGCGCAGTGCGCGCAGCCGGGTGGGTTCGGTGAGGGTCGGGTCCCCGTCGGAGAGCACGCAGGCCAGCCGGAGCACGTCGGTGACGGTGTCCAGCTCCAGGGCCGAACCCGCGTGCAGGCGGGCCCGGTTGACCACCGCCCGGTTCTCCCGGACCGGGATGGCGTCGGGCTGGGGCCCGTCGGTGCAGAGCGGGGCGAGCACGGCGAGGTCGCGCAGCCCGTCCGGGCCGAGCGGGGTGGTGCTGCCGGCCAGGGCCAGGTAGAGCGCCGTCCGTTCGTCGCGGAGCGGCCCGCCGAGGTGCAGGACGGTCACCCGGTCGGTGGCCTCCGCGATCAACTCGGGCTGCCGGGCGAGGAGTTCCTCGTAGCTGTGCTGGTACCGGCCGTAGGCCGGGAGGTCCAGCAGGTTGACCTGCCCGAGGCCGGCCTGCTGGAGCAGCTGCCCGCCGTCCTCCAGCAGGGCCTGGGACAGGCAGTACACCCAGAACTCCGCCGTGTCCGGCACGTTCGCCGGGAAGTCGACGAAGTAGCTGTTGTGCCGGACGTGGTCGCCGACCAGGCCGCGGACGGTGGCCAGGGTGCGGGCCCCGGTGCCGGCCACCGCCTCCGCGTCCAGCTGCGCCAGGTGCCCGAACAGCTCGGCCGACAGCTTGAAGCCGACCGAGAGCAGCGCCGCGTCCAACTGCCTCGTGACGGTGGCCCCTTGGCCCGCTGGGCCGGTGGGGACGGGGATGCGGTGGGTGTTCCGGAGGACCAGGGCTTCGAGCTGCTCGGACATCCGTGCATGCTCGCAGAGCCCCGGCCGCCCCCGCACCCCGGTTTCGCCCGTCGCTCCCGTGCTCAGCCCTGGCGCCAGCGGTTGGTGACGGGCAGTCGGCGGTCGCGGCCGAAGCCCTTGGGGGAGACCTTCGGGCCCGGCGGGTACTGGCGCCGCTTGTACTCGGCGGTGTCGACCAGCCGGACGATCCGGTCCACCACGGCCGGGTCGTACCCCCGCGCGACGATCGCGTCCCGCCCCTGGTCGCCCTCCACGTAGAGGTCGAGCACGGCGTCCAGCAGGTCGTAGTCGGGGAGCGAGTCGGTGTCCACCTGGTCCGGCCGCAGCTCGGCGGAGGGCGGCTTGGCGATGGTGTTCTCCGGGATCGGCGGCTGCTCGCTGCGTTCGAGCGCCGCCGCGTTGCGCCACTGGGCGAGGCGGAAGACCAGGGTCTTGTAGACGTCCTTGATCGGCCCGTACGCGCCGACCGAGTCGCCGTAGAGGGTCGAGTAGCCGACCGCCAGCTCGCTCTTGTTGCCGGGCGCGAGGACGAGGTGGCCCTCCTGGTTGGAGATCGCCATCAGCAGGGTGCCGCGCAGGCGGGACTGGAGGTTCTCCTCCGCCAGCCCGGTCAGCTCGGTGGCGGCGGTGTAGGCGTCGAACATCGGGGCGATCGAGATCGTGCGCAGGTGCAGCCCGGTGCGGCGGGCCAGCTCGGCGGCGTCGTCGCGGGAGTGCTGCGAGGAGTACCGGCTCGGCATCGAGACGCCGTGCACGTTCTCCCCGCCGAGCGCGTCGGTGGCGATCGCCGCCACCAGCGCGGAGTCGATCCCGCCGGAGACCCCGATCAGCACCGAGCGGAAGCCGTTCTTGCGGACGTACGCCCGGGTGCCCTCCACCAGGGCCTGGTACACCTCGGCCTCGTCGCCGAGCCGGGGCGCGGGCGTCTGACGCCCCGTCGGTTTCCGGTCCTCGGGGGTGCCGCCGAGGTCGGTGCGGGCCAGGCGCAGGCCGTCGTTCAGCAGCAGACCGTCGGTGGCGTCGGTGGCCGCCGGGAGCTCCAGGTCGGCGAGCAGCAGGTGCTCCTCGAACTGCGGTGCGCGGGACAGGACTTCGCCCTGCGCGTCGACGACGAGGGAGTCCCCGTCGAAGACCAGCTCGTCCTGGGCGCCGACCATGTTGACGTACGCCAGCGCGCAGCCGGCCTCCTGCGCGCGCTTGCGGACCAGGGCGAGGCGGGTGTCGTCCTTCTCCCGCTCGTACGGCGACCCGTTCAGGACGAGCAGCAGCCCCGCCCCGGCCTCCCGGGCCGCCTGCACCCGGCCGCCGTCCTGCCAGATGTCCTCGCAGATGGCGAGGGCCACGTCCACCCCGTGCAGGCGCAAAACCGGCAGCTGGTCGCCGGGGACGAAGTAGCGGTGCTCGTCGAAGACCCCGTAGTTGGGGAGGTGGTGCTTGGCGAAGCGGCCCTTCACCTCGCCGCGGTGCAGCACCGCCGCACAGTTCTGCGGCGACCCGGCGGGGCGCCCGCGCCACGCCTCGGCGGACCGCCCCAGGTACCCCACCACCACGGGCAGCTCCCCGAGCCCTTCCTCGGCCAGCGTCCCGGCCAGCCGGGCGAGCGCCTCCCGCGAAGCGTTGACGAACGACCCGCGCAGCGCCAGGTCCTCCACCGGATACCCCGTCACCACCATCTCCGGGAACGCCACCAGCTGCGCCCCGCTCCCGGCGGCCCGCCTGGCCCAGCGCACCACCTCCTCGCAGTTGCGCTCGATGTCACCGACCCAGGGGTCGGTCTGGCAGAGGGCGATACGCAGATTCGGCATGACCCCACCTTATCGTCTAACTGACGCTATGTCTGTAGCGGCTGGGAGCGTTGGGCTACCGTAGAAGTCTGGACAGACTAGATGGAGGTGTCGGATGAAGTGGCAGGTGCAGGAGGCCAAGCAGAAGTTCAGCGAGGTTCTCCGGCTCGCGGAGGCCGAAGGGCCGCAGATCGTCACGCGCCACGGCGACGAGGTTGCTGTCCTCATCGACATAAGGGAGTACCGGCGGCTCAAGGGGCAGGAGATGGATCTTCGGGACTACCTGCTGCAGGGGCCGGTCATCGACGATCTCGAGATCGAGCGGTCGACCGAGCCCACTCGCACGGTGGACTTCGGGGGCGACTGGTGACCTACCTGCTGGACACCAACGTCGTCTCCGAGGCTCGGCGTCCCAGGCCGAGTCCGGCGGTGCTGTCCTGGCTCAGGGCCGTCCCGGACGACGAGCTCCACCTCAGCGTCCTGGTCGTCGGCGAGCTGCGCCAGGGAGAGGCCCGCCTGCGCTGGCGCGGTGACGACCGTCAGGCCGATGCACTCGGCGGGTGGATCGACGGCATCGAGCACGCCTACGCGGACCGGATCCTCCCGGTGGACCGGGAGGTGGCCAAGGTGTGGGGCAGGTTGAACGTTCCGAATCTGCTGCCCCCGATCGACGGACTGCTCGCCGCGACGGCGATCGTGCACGGATTGACGCTGGTGACCCGCAACGTCAAGGACGTCGCGCGGACCGGGGTACCGGTGATCGACCCGTTCGTGCCGGTCGACTGACGCTCCGTTCGGATCGCCGGTCTCGCCGGGCTGGACTCCGGACGAAGATCCGACATGATGGGGGCATTCGTTGCCGGGCCGCTACGGGCGGACGACCGGGCGTAACACGGACGTAAAGAGCAGAGGTGAGACTGTCCCCATGGGCAAGCAGCAGGAGTTCGTGCTTCGTACGCTCGAAGAGCGTGACATCCGTTTCGTCCGGCTGTGGTTCACCGACGTGCTCGGGTTCCTCAAGTCGGTCGCCGTGGCGCCGGCCGAGCTGGAGCAGGCCTTCGAGGAGGGGATCGGCTTCGACGGCTCGGCGATCGAGGGCTTCGCCCGGGTCTACGAGTCCGACATGATCGCCAAGCCGGACCCGACCACGTTCCAGATCCTGCCGTGGCGCTCGGAGACTCCCGGCACCGCCCGGATGTTCTGCGACATCATGATGCCGGACGGCTCGCCCTCGTACGCCGACCCGCGGTACGTGCTGAAGCGCACCCTGGAGAAGGCCTCCAGCCTCGGCTTCACCTTCTACACCCACCCCGAGATCGAGTTCTTCCTCCTCAAGGACCTCCCCGGCGACGGCACCCCGCCGATCCCCGCCGACCAGTCCGGCTACTTCGACCACACCCCGCGCGGTGTCGGCCACGACTTCCGCCGGCAGGCCATCACCATGCTGGAGTCGATGGGCATCTCGGTGGAGTTCTCCCACCACGAGGGCGCCCCCGGCCAGCAGGAGATCGACCTCCGGTACGCGGACGCGCTCTCCACGGCCGACAACATCATGACCTTCCGCCTGGTCATGAAGGAGGTCGCGCTGGAGCAGGGCGTGCACGCCAGCTTCATGCCGAAGCCGTTCTCGCAGCACCCCGGCTCCGGGATGCACACGCACGTCTCCCTCTTCGAGGGCGACCGGAACGCCTTCCACGAGTCCGGCGCGGAGTACCAACTCTCCAAGGTGGGGCGCTCGTTCATCGCGGGCCTGCTGAAGCACGCGGCGGAGACCGCCGCCGTCACCAACCAGTGGGTCAACTCCTACAAGCGCATCTGGGGCGGTTCGCAGCGCACGGCCGGTGCGGGCGGCGAGGCGCCGTCGTACATCTGCTGGGGCCACAACAACCGCTCCGCGCTGATCCGGGTGCCGATGTACAAGCCCGGCAAGCAGGGCTCGACGCGGATCGAGGTCCGCTCGCTGGACACCGGGTGCAACCCGTACCTGGCGTACGCGGTGACCCTGGCCGCTGGCCTCAAGGGCATCGAGGAGGGCTACGAGCTTCCTCCGGGCGCCGACGACGACGTCTGGGCGCTGACGGACGCGGAGCGGCGGGCGCTCGGGATCCAGCCGATGCCGCAGAACCTCGGCGAGGCCATCGACCTGATGCAGCGCAGCGAGCTCGTGGCGGAGACGCTGGGCGAGCACGTCTTCGACTTCTTCCTCAGGAACAAGCGCCAGGAGTGGGAGGAGTACCGCTCCGAGGTCACCCCCTTCGAGCTCCGCAAGAACCTGCAGGTGCTCTGACCTCGCGTCAGGCCCGAGCTTCGGCCCGTTCCCCGATGGCGTTCCGCCGCCGGGGAACGGGCCGAAGTGGTGTGGGGCGTGGGGGTCAGCTGTTGTTGATCAGGTCGATGAGTTGCTTGATGCCCTCGCCGCCGAGGGCGGCGATGGCGATGCGGACGGGGTGGTACCAGGGGAGGCCGTCGAGCCACTGCTTGAAGGCCGGGTAGCCCTTGGCGGCGGCGGACTTGGCGCCGGACCAGAGCTTGCCGCCGGCCTTCTTGAGGGCGGCCAGGGCGGCCTTGGCGGCGGAGGAGGCGGCGCCGCGCTGGAGCTCCGGGGTGGCGTTGCCGTCGGCTACGGCCTGGAGCAGGGTGCGGTCGGTGGTGTCGAGGTGCGGGCGCAGCTCGGGGGAGGCCAGGACGGCCCGGGCCTGAGGTGCCGTCAGGGTGACGGGGGCGGTGGAGGCGGCCGACGTGCGGGTGTGGTCGGTGGCGTTGGCGGCCGGGGCGGCGACGCCGATGGCGACGGCGGCCAGGGCCGTGGCGGCCGCGATCCGTAGGTGACGGGTCTTCATGCGGGGTTTCTCGTTCCCTCGGGTCGGTCAGGTCTGGGTGAGCCAGAACAGGGAGCCGAGCAGGACGTACAGGACGGGCACGACCACCCCGCCGACGCCCGGGGGGCGCCTGCGGAGGGCGAACCAGCCGTGTGCGAGCACGGTCGCGGCCGCGCCGACGGCGTAGAGGATCCATCCCGGGGCGTTGTCGTCCGGCAGCAGGTGGAAGGTGATCCAGCCGGCGAGCACTGGGAGGACCGCGGCTCCCCAGACGGTGTCGGCGTGCTTCTGCGAAGGCGTCTTGTCCATGCTCAACTCCTGTTCCTCAGAAGGGGATCAGCCGATCTGCTGGGCGAGCCAGTCGATGACCTCCAGCTGGACCGCGCCCGGCAGGGCCTTGAGGGTCCACTTCAGCGGGTTGAGGTTGGAGAGGCTGTCGACCCACTTGCGGTAGGCGTCGGCGCCGTTCTTGGCGGCGCGGATGCCCGCCTTGAACAGCGAGCCCGACTTCTTGAGCAGCGCCTTGATGGCCTCGGCCTTCGGGCTGCCGTACTGGACCTGCTGGTTCTGGAGGTTCCGCAGCTCGGCGAGCTCGGCCGCGGTGAGGCCGGCCTCACCGTTGGTGGCAGCGGCCGGGCTCTGCTGGATCAGGGTGACCAGGCGGGCGGTGTCGGCCTGCTGGAGGGCGACGGCGGCGGCCGGGGCGCGGTGGGCCTCGGCGGCGTTGGCGGCCGGGGCGGCCACGCCGAGGGCGACGGCCGCGAGGGCGGAGGCGGCGGCCAGACGGATGTGCTTGCGGTTCACGTAAACTCCGTAGGTGCGTCAAGCGGGGAGGGCGTGCGGGATCGCGGGCGAGGCGTGGAAACTTGGCCCGCCCCCGCTGCCCTCTTCCCCCTGTTTCTTTTTCTCGGTCCCCCGGAATCCGGCCGCTCGGCCGTTTCCGGGAAGTCTTCGGGGGACGGTCAGGCGTCCCGTCGCCGGTAGGCGAAGGTGCCGGCCAGTGCCGTCGCGGCGGTGAAGGCGAGGAACACCGACAGTCCGGCGGCCGGGGAGAGTTCGCTGCCCAACAGGGCCCGGGTGAAGCCGTCCTGGGGCGCGTCGTCGGAGGTGCCGGCCATCGCGGCGCGGGCGGCGGCGAACGGGAGCCACCCGCCCAGCCCGTCCGCGTCGAGCAGCCGCCCCAGCAGCGCGCCGACCAGCCGTTCGCCGAGCAGCGGCCAGCCCACCAGGAGCAGGACGGTGGCCGCCCGGTTGCGGACGATCGCGGCGGTCGAGGCTGCCAGCGCGGGCCAGCAGGCCATCACCAGCAGGTAGCGGAGCACGGCCGGGACGCAGGCCGCCCAGTCCGGCTGGGCGGTGCCGCGCAGGGCGAGGGTGGTCGCGGCGGCCGCGGCCGCGAGTAGGGCGAGTGCCGCCGCGGTCGCCGCGCAGACGGCGGCGCCGATGGCGAGCTTGGCCGCGAACGCGGTGCCGCGCGAGGCGGCCACCAGCCAGGTGGTCCGGGCCGCGCCCCGGGCGAGGTCGGAGCCGACCGGGCCGGTGCCGAAGGCGATCAACAGCAGTGCGAGCAGGGGAAGTTGCATGGCGACGGGCTGCCACTGGAGTGCGTCGGCGGCGAGGGTGGGGGTGGGGGCGTCGGTGAAGCCCAGGTCCACGCCGTTGCCGATGCCGAGCACCAGGGCGACGGCGAGCACCACCCAGGTGGAGCGCAGCCCCGCCAGGTGGCGGTACTCGTAGGCGGTGGCACGGCGGAGCGCCGCCCCCGTCGAGACGGCCGGGGGCGGGGTGATCGTGGTGCTCATCGGATCCGGAACTCCTCGTCGGCCACGGAGAGGTAGAAGTCTTCGAGGGTGGGGCGGCGCTCGTCGAGCCAGGAGAGGGCGATGCCGTGACGGGCCGCCAGCTCGCCGACCTGGAAGCGGTCCAGGCCCTCGACGCCCAGCCGGGTGCCGGTCGGGTCCGCGCCGTCCTGCGGGCGCACCCGGGCGCCGGCCTCGGTGGCCAGTTCGGCGAGGCGGGCGGCCTGCGGGCTCTCGACGGTGACGAACCCCGAGGCGCGCGCGGTGAGTTCGCCGACGGCTCCGGTGGCCACCACCCGGCCTTGGGCGAGCACCACGACCCGGTCGGCCGTCTGCTCCATCTCGCCCAGCAGGTGACTGGAGATCAGGACCGCCTTCCCCGAGCGGGCGAGGTCGCGCACGAAGCCGCGCAGCCAGGTCAGGGAGTGCGGGTCCAGGCCGTTGGCCGGCTCGTCCAGGACCAGCACGGCCGGGTCGCCGAGCAGGGCCTGGGCGATGCCGACCCGTTGCGCCATGCCGAGCGAGAGCGCCTTGAGGCGCAGGCCCGCGGCCTCCGACAGACCGACCAGGGACAGGACTTCGTCCACCCGCGGGGACGCGACGCCGATCCCGGCGGCGACCGCGCGCAGGTGGGTGCGCACGGTGTGGGAGGGGTGCCCGGCGACGCCGCCGAGGACGGCGCCGACGATCCGGGCGGGGGCGCGGTGGACCCCGAGGGGCTTGCCGAAGTAGAGGGTGCGGCCCGGGCCGGTGGCCAGGCCGAGCATCAGGCGGATGGCCGTGGTCTTGCCCGAGCCGTTGGCGCCGAGGAAGCCGGTGACCGTCCCGGCCGGCAGGTCAAGCGACACGTCGTCGAGGACGGTCCGCCGGCCGAAGCGTTTCCCCAGCCCCTGGGCGGAGACCAGGATCTCCGGGCCCGGCCCGCTGCCCCGATCGTTTATTTGCACGTACCCATACCCCTCTATTGCCTGGACTTTGCCTTGAGGATGGAGTGGTCCGTGCGATTAAAGCGATCTTTCCGCCCCCCGACGTCGAAATACTGTCAGCCGGAAATGGTCGGTGGCCTAATCCCCTGGGACGAGAAGAACGGCCTTTCACCCCCCACCTGGCGTGGGCTCCCCGGCCGGATGGCGGGTGACGGGATGTCAGTCGCGGCGGAAGAGGCGGAGGTGGAGCAGGACGAAGGGGGTGGCGATCAGGGCGAGGACGAGGGCGGCGCACGCGGCGGCCATCGGGATCAGGAGGAGTTCGAGGGCGGCGCGGTGAAGGGAGAGGGTCCCGTGGGCGGGGGCGAGGTAGTGGTAGGCGGTCCAGCCGATCGGCCAGAGGGCCAGGAGGGCGGTGATCCGGCGGGCCGACAGGTCGAGGGCGGAGTGGCTCGGGTCGGGGCGGACCGGGCGCGGGCGCGGGGCCGGTGCGTCCACCGGGGTGGGGCGGGGCGGTCGGACGTGGCCGAAGTACCGGCCGTGGCGATCCGGGAGGAGGAAGGCCTCGCGGGAGCTGCGCGGGTCGCCCGTCGAGCGGGGCGGCTCGGTGGCGATGCCGAGCCAGGCCGGGCCGTGCGGCGGGACGCCGCCCGAGTAGAGGACGTGCCCGTCGGTGCCGACCAGGTCGAGGCGGATGCAGCGTTCGGTGGTGATCGGCTCGCCTTCGCCGTCCGTTCGCTGCTCCTCCGGCGGAAGGGTGCGGACGACCCGGGTGCCGGAGAACCGGACGCGGTGCCACTGGGGCGAGGCCGCGTAGAAGTCGGCCACGGCCGTGGAGTGCCATCGCCGTCCGGGGCCGAGGCGGCGGGCGATCAGCGCGGTGGCGAGGAGGACCGCGGCGGTCCAGAGCAGGACGGCCGGGCGGCGGATCGGTGCGGGCGCGGTGTGCTTCCGGAGGGCGGCCTCGGCGAGCGGTTGGTGGCCGGGGGCGACGAGCAGCCGGGCACGGACGTCGGCCTCGACCCAGCCGATGGCCGGGGAGGAGTCGGCGGAGACCGGGCCTCCCGGGGTGCCGTCGACGGGGGCGAAGCGGTACGGCAGGTCGTGCGGGTGGTCCGGCAGCCGTTCGCCGTCCTTCACCGGGGGCAGCAGGACGTAGTCCCCCCACTGCGCCCCGGCCGCCACCAGTTCGGCCTGGCGGGCGGCCACTTCGGGATGGGAGCCGCTGAACGGCAGGTAGAGGGCCGGCCCGGCGGTCGCGATCAGCAGCGCCATCGCCAGGTGCCAGGGGGCGCGCCTGCGGGCCGCCTCGTGGACGGTGGCGTCGGCGGCCGCCACGTCTTCGGGCGTGGCCGGGGCCGGGGCGGCGGGCACGTCCGGGGGAGTGTCGGCGGCCGGCGCCAGATGGGCGGCGAGCAGCCAGAGCAGCGAGCACAGCAGCGCGGCGCCGAGCAGGGCGAGCGGGACCGGCGGGAGGCCGGGGCGCCAGGGGAGCAGGAGCAGTGCCACCAGGTAGCCGAGGTAGGCGGTGTATGCGGCCGCGCCCGTCGCCCTGGTCCACCGGGTGGGGGCGCGCAGGTCGTGGCGGAAGTCGCCGCCGGGCCGCCTCTGCTGAGGGTCCGTCATGTTGCCGTCTCCAGCGGTCGGTCGGGCCGGTGTCAGTCGAAGATCCGTCGGTGGAGGGCGTACAGCCCGGCGCCGATGCCGTACAGGGCCGCCAGTAGGAGGAAGAACCCGACCGGGTAGAGCAGGAGTTGGGCGGTGGCCGGGCCGGCGGGGAGGGTGCCGTCGGTGCGGGACAGCAGGTGGTAGGCGGTCCAGCCGATCGGCCAGAGGGCGAGCACGGCGAGGAGGCAGCGGCCGATGAGGTCCAGGGAGGAGTGCCACGGATCGGTCCGGACGGTGCGGTGGCGCGGGGCCGGGGCGTCGGCCGGGTCCGGGAGCGACGGCCGGACGGTGCCCCAGTAGTAGCCGTGGCGGTCCGGGACGATCAGTGCGGTGTGGAAGGTCCGGGGGGAATCGGTGCCGGACCGGAGCTCGGGGTCGAGGCCGAGCCAGGCCGGGCCGGCCGGCGGGGTGTCGCCCCGGAAGAACAGGTCGGGCCCGTCGGTGCCGAGCAGTTCGAGGCCCAGGCCCTCCTCGGTGGTGGTGGGCGCGCCGTCCACGTCGCGGTCGATCTCCTCCTCCGGCAGGTCGCGGGTGGTGGTGGCGCCGGGGACCCGGACGCGGTGCCACTGCGGGCCGTTGGCGTAGAAGGCCTCGAACGGTCCGCCGATCCGGCCGTGGCCGGTGCCGATGCAGGACGCGGCCGCGACCACCGTGACGAGCAGCACGATCCCGGCCCAGACCCGGACGGCCGTCCGCTCGATCGGGGCGGGCTCGGTGGCCGCTTCGAGCGCGGGCTCCGCCAGCGGTGCCTGACCCGGCGCCGTGAGCAGCCGGACCCGGTGGTCGATCTCGACGCCCTCCAGGGAGCGCGACCGCGCCGCGCCGAACGGCTCGCCGGGGGTGTCGCCGACCGGCGCGAACCGGTAGTCCTGGGAGGACCGGTAGGCGGGCAGCCGGTCGCCGTTCTCCTCCGGCGGGAGCAGGACGTACTCGCCCCACCGCGCCCCGGCGGCCGTCAACTCGGCCTGTCGGGCCGAGACTTCAGGATCGGCGCCGCTGAACGGGACGAACAGGGCGGGCACCAGGGCCACCAGCGGCAGCGTGACCGCGAAGTACCAGGGCATCCGGCGCCGGTACGTGGCGCGCACCGAGGACCGGACGGGCTCCAGGTCGGCGGCGGTGGGCGGCGCCGCCGCAGCGGTCACCGAGGGGAGCACGTCGCTGCTGGGGGCCAGCGCGCTCGCCAGCAGCCAGAGCAGTCCGCAGGCCACGCCCAGGCCGAGCAGGGTGAGCGGGAGCACGCGGATGCCGGGGTGCCAGGGCTCCAGCAGGATCGCCACCAGGTAGCCGAGGAAGGCCAGGTGGCAGGCGGCCCCGGTGACCCTGGTCCACCAGGTCGGGCTGCGGAGTTCGGGCCGCTCCTGGAGCGCGGTCGGTGGATCGGCGCCGGCCCCGTCCGCGGGCGTGCGGTTCTGCTCGTCCGTCATGACCCGTGCTCCCCCGTGCCGGTCGGTCCGTCCGTCCGGCGAGCGTACGGCGCCGGGGCGGCAGGGACGAGGGCGCGGAGGTGAACGGACCGTCACGGTGCTTCGACGGAGGCTCAGTCGTGGAAGCCGAGCAGGCGGCGGGCGAGGCCGTACAGCGCGACGCCCAGCGCCAGCAGGCCGGTCAGGACGATGGCGGCGAGGGACGGGACGAGGAGCAGCTGGCCGAGCCGGGTGAGGACGGGCAGCGGGGCGTCGGCGGGACGGAGCAGGTGGTAGGCGCTCCAGGCGGCGGGCCAGGCGGCCAGGTAGGCGGTGGAGAGCAGGCGCAGATCGCGGTCGACGGCGGCGGTCGCGGTGCGGGCCTGGCGAACTCGGCTCCCCACGGCGGTGGTTGCCGCGGCGAGCAGGGCGAGGCCGAACCAGATCCGGCCGCCGGCCGGCCCGAACGGCGCGAAGAGGGAGGCGGCCGCTCCGACCGAGAGTCCGGCGACGACCGCGTGGCGGGCCGCGCGCAGCCAGGGCCACCGGGCGGCGGGCGGCGGGGCCGGGGCGGCCGGGGCGTGCCAACTGGCGGTGACCCAGGCGCTGGTGGCGACGCAGGCGGCGGCCAGCAGGGCGAGCGGGAGCGGGCGGACCGACGGCTGCCAGGGCGTCAGGGCGGACGGGAGCAGGTGGCCGAGGGTGGTCAGGGCCGCGAGCAGGCCGGTGATCTTGGTCCAGGCGGTCGGGAGCCGGTGCGCGGGCTTGGTTGCGGGCTCGGCGGCGGGGCCGGACTCGGGAGAGGGGAGCGGTGCCCGGTCGACGGGGGGACGGTCGGCCGGGACGGCGTCCCGGGGTGTGTCCTGATGGCCCGTCACGGTCACCGCGCCCCCGTCCTGATCAGTCCGTTCGGGTGAGGGTACGGGCCGGTGCGGCGCCGTGGATAGTCCGGCCGGGTGAGGAGTTGACGGGTGGTCAGTGCGAGGTCGCGGTCGTCCCCCCTGATGGCGGTACGTGACGGGAATGTTGCGGAGAGTTGTGTTCCGATGGGTGGCGTCAACCCCAGAACGTCGGCGGGGGTGCGCCTCGCGCCCGGCCGCCTGAACCGAGAGGTACCCATGCCCTCCACCGTCAGCCGTGCCACCGGGAAGCGCCGCACCGCGCGCCGACTCGCCATCGCCAGCGCGGCCCTGGTCGCCGTCGCCGGCCAGATGATGACCCTGCCGTCCGCCGACGCGCGCGGCTCCGGGGACGGGCGCCGCTCGCCCGGACACGGCGAGACGATCGAGCAGAACATCCTGCCGATGAAGACCCGGTTCGAAGGCAGCTTCCACGGCTCGGTCACCCGGATCAGCAACTCGCTGATGACCTGTGACGAGACCAAGCCGCCGCTGGACCCGAACCAGCCGCCCTGCGAGCAGGCCCGTACGGGCGAGGGCTCCCGTCCGATCAACAACAACTACTACATGAAGTACATCAACATCGACCCCGGTTCGATCGGCCCGGAGGGCGACGAGATCTACTCGGCCAGCTCCGCGGACCTCAACCTGATCGAGGGGTCGAAGGTCAAGTACGCCCGCCTGTACTGGGGCGGCACCCGGGGCATCGACGACGTCGTGCTGCCGCAGAGCCAGATCGACGAGATCTACCTCAAGCTCCCGGGCGACGCGCAGTACACCAACATCGAGAACCAGCAGCCGAGCATCGGCTACATCACCACCGCGGCCGAGAGCAGCTACCAGGCCTCCGCCGACATCACCGACCTGGTGAAGAAGCACGGCAACGGTACCTACACCGCAGCCAACATGGACTCCGTGGTCAAGCCGCACAGCTGGGGCGGCTGGACGATCGTGGTGGCCTACGAGAACGACTGCAAGCCGCTGCGCCACATCCACCTCTGGGACGGCTTCGTCCCCGAGCTGCCGAACAGCCCGGAGATCAGCCTCAAGCTGGACGGCCTGGTCACCCCGGCCACCGGCCCGATCCAGGCCAAGCTCGGCTACGTGGTCTACGACGGCGACCTCAAGTGGATGGGCGACACCTTCTTCGCCAAGTCCACCACCGGCCCGAAGACCGAGTTCACCGACCAGAACCACTTCTCCAAGGACGCCTTCAACTCCACCATCGAGGAGCTGACCCCGGCGGACCAGTTCGTCCGGGTGCCGTACAACCGGAACAACTTCGGCTACGACTCCAACCGTTGGGACATCTCCAGCATCCTGCGCAACGGTGACACGGACATCACCGCCACCGTCGACACCGACGAGGACGGCTACAACCTGGGCGTCTTCTACGCCTACGTGAACCTGGACGGTTCCCAGGAGGCCCTGGCCGACAAGGGCTGAGACCCTAGCGCGCCGACCCCTGCCGCGCCCGCGCCGACTCCCGGCGCGGGCGCGGCAGTCGCACGTCCGGACGCCCGCGCAGCGCCCGCTCCAACGGCCGCTCCACGTACCGGAAGAGGGCCGCGGCCACGCCCAGTGAGCCGCCCGCCAGCAGCAGCCAGGCGCCGAGCAGCACCGCGGTCCCGTCCGGGCGGCCGAACGCCGCCAGCCAGCAGCGGAAGCCGATCTCGTGCACCAGGTACCAGGCGAAGGACCACTCGCCGAGCCGGACCAGCGGCCGCTGCCCGAAGGCCCGCCGGCCGTTCAGGTCGGCCTGGGCGGCGGCCGCGATCAGCGCGGCGAAGAGCGGCGCGGCGAGCAACTGCGAGGCGCACCACGGTCCGTACCAACGCTGGTCCGGCACGGCCAGGTGCCAGGGCACCAGCGCGGCGTGGAAGGCGAGCACCGCCAGCCCGGCCGGGAGCAGCGGCACCCGGGGTGCGGTGCCCCGGCGGAGTGCCAGGCCGAGCACCACCCCCAGCAGGAACTGCGGCGTCCGGGTGAGCGGCAGGTAGTCCAGCAGCCAACTGCGCAGCGCCGGATCGTCCACCGCCGCACCGGTGAGCCAGAGCAGCGGGCCGCTCAGCAGGCACGCCACCGCCACCGCCCGCAGCCGACGCCCCGTCAGCAGCGCGAGCAGGAACGGGAGGAGCAGGTAGAACCAGGCCTCGTCCCCCAGCGACCAGCTCGCCGGGTTCCCGCCCTTGGCCGTGGCCGGCAGCCAGGCGTGCAGCAGCGGCAGCGACCAGAGCGCGGCACCCACCGGCACGGCGGCGCCGATCGCCGCGTAGGCGGCCAGCGAGAGCGCGGTGCTGAGCGCGTGCAGCGGCCAGATCCGGGCCAGCCGGCGGCGCAGGAAGACGTGCACCGGCACCCGGGCCCCGTCGTACGTCCAGGCCAGCACCGCACCGGAGAGCACGAAGAAGAAGGTCACCCCGCTGCGCCCGTACCAGACCAGCGGACTGATCAGCGGAAGCTCGCCCAGCTGGCGGGAGAGGTGGTAGAGCACCACCAGCAGGGCGGCCCAGAACCGCAGGCCGGTGAGGGAAGGCAGACGGGAAGGCGGACAGGACGGCGGACGGGAGGGCGGACGGGACGGCGGACGGGACGGCGGACGGGAAGGCGGACGCACACCGGGCCCAACGCCACCGGCGGCACGGAGGTTGCTCCCGGAGGCGGGCGGGCCTGACGGCGCGCCAGCTGACGCACCGTCGTCCGGGTCACCGGGGCCGGGAGCCCGTACGCTCGTCCCAGGTGCGAACAGGGAGGCGGGCCGCAGTGGCGGAGCGGAGCAGTCGGCTGGAAGTACGGCTGGTGCGGCGTGGGTTCTCCGACCCGGACGCGGCCGTCCGGCTGCTGGCGGGGCCGGGGCTGGGCGGCCCGGGCCTGGACGGGCTGGCCGAGGACCCGGTGCTGCTGGACGCGCTCGGCGCGACCGCCGACCCGGACCTGGCGCTGCTCGGCCTGGCCCGGCTGCTGGAGGCGCTCGACGAGCCCGAGCGGCAGACCCTGCGGGACACCCTGACCAGCTCCAAGCCGCTGCGCGACCGGCTGCTCTCGGTGCTCGGCGCCTCGGCCGCGCTCGGCGACCACCTGGCCCGGCACCCGCGCGACTGGCACGCCCTGGTCACCTTCGAACTGCGCGACGTGCACCCGGCCCGGGAGGACTTCCAGCACGTGCTGCGCCAGCGGGTGCGCGCCGCCGACGCCCCGCCCGCCGACGCGCTGCGCGCCGCCTACCGCCGCTGCCTGCTGGCCATCGCCGCCCGCGACCTGAGCGGCACCGCCGACCTGCCGCAGACCGGCGCCGAGCTGGCCGACCTGGCCGGGGCCACCCTACAGACGGCTCTGGAGATCGCCGAGCAGGAGGACCCGGAGGCGGCCGGGCACTGCCGGCTCGCGGTGATCGGGATGGGCAAGTGCGGCGGCCGGGAGCTCAACTACGTCTCGGACGTGGACGTGATCTTCGTGGCCGAGGCCCGCGACGGGGTCGAGGAGCACCGGGCCCTGCAGTCCGCCACCCGGCTGGCCGCCCGGCTGATGCGGCTGTGCTCCGACACCACCGGCGAGGGCACCATCTGGCCGGTGGACGCCAACCTCCGCCCCGAGGGGCGCAACGGTCCGCTGGTGCGCACCCTGGCCAGCCACCTGGCGTACTACCAGCGCTGGGCCAAGACCTGGGAGTTCCAGGCCCTGCTGAAGGCTCGTCCGGTGGCCGGGGACGCCGAGCTCGGCGCCGCCTACGCCGAGGCCACCGCCCCGCTGGTCTGGCAGGCCGCCGAGCGGGAGAACTTCGTCGCCGACGTCCAGCAGATGCGTCGCCGGGTGGTGGACGCCATCCCCGCCACCGAACTGGACCGGCAGCTCAAGCTCGGCCCCGGCGGCCTGCGCGACGTCGAGTTCGCCGTCCAGCTGCTCCAGCTGGTGCACGGCCGCACCGACCCCGGGGTGCACAGCCCCAACACCCTCCAGGCCCTGGAGCAGCTGAGCGCCGGTGGCTACGTCGGCCGGGCCGACGCCGCGTCGCTGGACGCCGCGTACCGCTTCCTGCGCGCCATGGAGCACCGCATCCAGCTGCACCGGCTGCGCCGCACCCACCTGATGCCCACCGACCCGGCCGACCTGCGGCGCCTGGCCCGTTCGCTGGCCCCGCAGATCAACGACGACACCAACGCGGACGCGGTCGCCGCGCTCCAGCGGGAGTGGCGGCGGCACGCGGTGGAGGTCCGGCGGCTGCACGAGAAGCTGTTCTACCGCCCGCTGCTGGACGCCGTCGCCGAGCTGCCCGCCGGGGCGACCGGCCTCTCGCCGACCGCCGCCAAGGCCCGGCTGGAGGCGCTCGGCTACGCCGACCCGGCCGCCGCGCTGCGCCACCTGACCGCGCTGGCCTCCGGGGTCAGCCGCAAGGCCGCGATCCAGCGCACCCTGCTGCCGGTGCTGCTCGGCTGGTTCGCCGACTCGGCCGACCCGGACGCCGGGCTGCTGAACTTCCGTCAGGTCTCCGACGCGCTCGGCCGCACCCCCTGGTACCTGCGGCTGCTGCGGGACGAGAGCGCCGCCGCCGAGCAGCTGGCCCGGGTGCTCTCGGCCGGGCGGCTCGCCCCGGACCTGCTGCTGCGGGCTCCCGAGGCGGTCGCCATGCTGGGCGACCCGAACGGGCTGGCGCCGCGCGGGCGCCCCGCCCTGGAGGCGGAGGTGCTGGCCGCCGTCGGCCGGGCCGGCAGCGCCGCGGCGGGCGTCGCGGCGGCCCGGTCGGTCCGGCGGCGGGAGCTGTTCCGGACGGCGGCGGCCGATGTGCTCGGCCGCTTCGGGGACGACCCCGGCGAGGCGGTCGACGCGGCCGGGGAGGCGCTCACCGCGCTCAACGCCGCCACCCTCCAGGGCGCCCTGCGGGCCTGCACCGCCGAGTGGGAGGCGGCCAACGGCGAGCTGCCGACCAGGCTCGCGGTGATCGCGATGGGCCGCTTCGGCGGCCGCGAGATGGGCTACGGCTCCGACGCCGACGTGCTCTTCGTCCACGAGCCCCGGCTCGGCGCGCTGGAGCACGACGCGGCCAAGGCCGCCCAGTCCGTCGTCCACCAGCTGCGCACCCTGCTCGGCGCCCCCTCCACCGAGCCGCCGCTGCTGGTCGACGCCGATCTGCGCCCGGAGGGCCGGCAGGGCCCGCTGGTGCGCACGCTGGCCTCGTACGAGGCGTACTACCGCCGCTGGTCGCACGTCTGGGAGGCCCAGGCGCTGCTGCGGGCCGAGCCGGTGGCGGGCGACGCGGAGCTGGGCGAGCGGTTCCGGGCGCTGATCGACCCGCTGCGCTACCCGGGCGGCGGCGTGCCGGAGAAGGACCTGCTGGAGATCCGCCGGATCAAGGCCCGGATCGAGGCCGAGCGGCTGCCGCGCGGGGCCGACCCGACCACCCACACCAAGATCGGCCGGGGCGGCCTGGCGGACGTCGAGTGGACGGTGCAGCTGCTCCAGCTGCTCCACGGCCACCGCGTCCCCGCCCTGCGCACCACCCGGACCAGGGCCGCCCTGGCGGCGGCCGAGGCGGCCGGGCTGCTGGCCGCCGAGGACGCGGCGGTGCTGGACGCCGCCTGGGTGCTGGCCTCCCGGGTGCGCGGCGCGGTGATGCTGGTCCGCGGCCGCCCGGGCGACAGCTTCCCCGCCGACGCCCGCGAACTCGCCGGGGTGGCCCGCTACCTCGGCTACGGCAGCGGCCACACCGGAGAGATGGTCGACGACTACCGCCGCACCACGCGAAGGGCCCGCTCCGTCGTCGAGCGCCTGTTCTACGGCTGATCGACGGGGGCGGGCCCTCGGGGTGGTGCTGGGTCAGGCGGCGGCCTTCTCGGTCCAGTCGGCGGGGACGGTGACCGGGGTGTCGTCCTCGGGTTCGCCCGGGATGCGGGGGAGCTGGTAGGCCCAGACGTGGTAGACCACGCGGGCGGCGGCGAAGCCGGCCGCCAGGCAGAGGATGCCGCCGACGGCGTCCATCCAGAAGTGGTTGGCGGTGGAGACGATCACCAGCAGGGTGACCGCCGGGTAGAGCAGGCCGAGCAGCCGGACCCAGAGCGGGCGGGCCAGGAAGAAGATCGTCAGCCCGCACCAGAGCGACCAGCCGATGTGCATCGAGGGCATCGCCGCGTACTGGTTGGAGACGTTCGCCGCCGCGCCGGAGGCCATCGAGCCCCAGGTGTCGTGCACCTTGACGGTGTCGATGAAGTCACCGCCGGTCATCAGGCGGGGCGGGGCGAGCGGGAAGAAGTAGAAGCCGATCAGGGCCAGCCCGGTGGTCAGGAAGAGCACCGTGCGGGTCGCCGCGTAGCGGCCCGGGTGGGAGCGGTAGAGCCAGACCAGCACGCCGATGGTCACGATGAAGTGCAGCGTGGCGTAGTAGTAGTTCATCCCGACGATCAGCCAGGTGACCGAGTCGACCGCGTGGTTGACCGAGCGTTCGACCGCGATGCCGAGGCTCTGCTCCAGGTCCCAGATCCACGAGGCGTGCTTCTGCGCGGTCGCCTCCTGCTCGGGCACCGCGTTGCGGACCAGCGAGTAGATCCAGTAGCTGATGCCGATCAGGGCGAGCTCGAACCAGAGCCGGGGCCGGGCGGGGGAGCGGCGCTGCCCCCGGATGCGGCTGCGCAGCGCGGCGCCGGTGGACTGGGCGGCCAGGGTGGCTCCGTCCGGCTGGTGGCTCGTACGGGCCTCGCCAGGGACGGAACCTGCCCGGGCCGCGGCCGGTGCGCTCGTGGCGTCGGCGGTGCGAATCTCGGTCGGTTCCCCCATGGACGAGAAGTCTGCCAGACGTGCTGTGGCTGCCTGCTCATCCTGCGGTAGTGGATTCTTCACCGCCCGTCCCCCTTCGGGGGTAGGGGGTCGGGTACCGGAGGCTGACATGGAGTCCATTGTGGCCCCTTCGGGTACGGCCGGTCGACGTGGCCCCCCGGGCTGCGGCCCGCCGAGGCAACGGTTCGGTCAAGACTGCTCCTGCAACGATTTCTGCATCTTGCTGAAACATTTTGCAATCGCTAGCGTCCAGCCACCCACTCGACGACGAGCCGCCTCAAGGGAGCCCAGCTGTGGCCGAAGTCCAGCCCCGCCGCCCACGGAGCACGACCCCCTACAAGCGACCCGGCCGGACGGCCGTGCTGATCGCCGCCTCGCTGCTGGCCACCGGGCTGGGGGCCGCCCCGCTCGCGGTGGCCGCTCCGGCGCCGGCCGCGCCGCCCTCGGACCGGGCGATGGCCGAGCGCGCCGACCGGCACGACCTGACGCGGGAGCAGTTCTACTTCGTCCTGCCGGACCGCTTCGCCAACGGCGACCGCGGCAACGACACCGGCGGCATCCCCGGCGACCGGATGGTCAACGGCCTGGACCCGGCGGACAAGGGCTTCTACCACGGCGGTGACCTCAAGGGCCTGATCGAGAAGCTGGACTACGTCCAGGACCTGGGCACCACCGCGATCTGGATGGCCCCGCTGTTCGAGAACCGACCGGTGCAGGGCACCGGGGCGGACGCCTCGGCCGGCTACCACGGCTACTGGATCACCGACTTCACCAAGGTCGACCCCCACTTCGGGACCAACGAGCAGCTCAAGGAGCTGATCGCCAAGGCGCACGCCCGGGGCATCAAGGTCTTCTTCGACGTCATCACCAACCACACCGCCGACGTGGTCGACTTCAAGGAGCAGAAGTACGACTACCGCTCGGCCGGCGCCTACCCGACCCTGGACGCCGACGGCCGCCCGGTGGACGAGACCGCGATCGCCGACGCGGCCGCCCAGTGGCCGAGGACCACCGCCGACTCCTTCCCCTACAGCCCGGTCTTCCGCACCGAGGCCGACAAGCGGGCCAAGACCCCGAACTGGCTGAACGACCCCGCGCTCTACCACAACCGGGGCAACTCGACCTTCGTCGGCGAGTCCGCCACCGAGGGCGACTTCTCCGGCCTGGACGACCTGGACACCCAGAACCCCCGGGTGGTCAAGGGCATGCAGGACATCTACAAGACCTGGGTCAGGGAGACCGGGGTCGACGGCTTCCGGATCGACACCGTCAAGCACGTCAACACGGCCTTCTGGTCCCAGTGGGCCCCCGAACTCAAGGGCTACGCGGCCAAGCTGGGCAACGACGACTTCTTCATGTTCGGCGAGGTCTACTCCGGCGACCCGGCGGTGACCGCCCCGTACGTCACCAAGGGCAAGCTGCAGGCCACCCTGGACTTCGGCTTCCAGGAGAGCGCCCGCCGGTACGTCTCGCAGGGCGGCTCGGCCCGGGTGCTCTCCGAGCTGTACGCGCAGGACTACCGCTACACCACCGCCGACACCAACGCCTACGGCCTGCCGACCTTCCTCGGCAACCACGACATGGGCCGGTTCGGCAGCTTCCTGCAGGCCGACAACCAGGGCGCGAGCCCCGAACTGCTGCTGCGCAAGGACCGGTTGGCCAACGAGTTGATGTTCCTGACCCGGGGTCAGCCGGTGGTCTACTACGGCGACGAGCAGGGCTTCACCGGCGCGGGCGGGGACAAGGACGCCCGGCACGACATGTTCGCCTCGAAGACCGCCTCGTACAACGCGGACGAGGTGATCGGCGGCAGCAAGGGCCCGGCCGACCGGTACGGCACCGGCGGTGCGCTCTACCGGGGCATCGCCGACCTGGCCCGACTGCGCCGGCAGCACCCGGCCTTGGCGGACGGCGCGCAGATCGAGCGGTACGCCGCGGACGGGGCCGGGGTCTACGCCTTCTCCCGGATCGACGCCAAGGAGCAGGTCGAGTACCTGGTCGCGGTCAACAACGCGGCCGAGCCGAAGACCGTCACGCTGGACACCTTCTCGGCCGGCACCGACTTCGAGCAGCTCTACCCGGCGGCGGGGCAGAAGCTCACCAGCGGGGCCGACCGCAAGGTGACGGTCACCGTCCCGGCGTACTCCTCGGTGGTGCACAAGGCCGCCAGGAAGCTCGCGAAGACCACCGCCGCGCCCCAACTCACGCTGCGCGCACCGGAGAACGGCTCCACCGGCACGGTGACCGTCGGCGCCGAGGTGCCGGGCGGCGGGTTCAACCGGGTGTCGTTCGCCGCGCAGATCGGCAACGGGCCCTGGCAGCAGCTGGGTTCGGCGGACAACGGGACGTACAAGGCCACCCAGGACCTGACCGGGGTGGCCCCCGGCACGGTGGTCCGGTACAAGGCCGTGGTCCGCGACGGCAGCGGCAACCTGCGCTCCGCGACCGCGAGCTTCACCACCGGCACCCCCGCCCCGAAGCCGGTGCCGAGCGCCACCTCGCGCCCGTACGCGGTCGTGCACTACCAGCGGAAGAACGCCGACTACGACGGCTGGAACATGTACGCCTGGGGCGACCTGGCGGACGGCGAGTCGACCCAGTGGCCGGCCGGGCACGCCTTCGCCGGGCGGGACGGCTACGGGGCCTTCGCCTACGTGAAGTTGAAGAGCGGCGCGGCCGACGTCGGCTTCGTGGTGGAGAACAACGGCACCAAGGACACCGACGGCGACCGGCACGTTGACCTCGGCACCACCGGTGAGGTCTGGGTCAAGGAGGGCGACCCGAAGGTCTACACGAGCAACCCGGACCCGGCCGTGCCCGTCCCGGCGAACACCGCCGTCATCCACTACAAGCGGGCCGACGGGAACTACGACGGCTGGGGCCTGCACGACTGGACCGGCGCGGCCAGCCCCACCGACTGGGGCAACCCGCTGATGCCCGCCCGCAAGGACTCCTACGGCGCCGTCTTCGAGGTGCCGCTGGCCCCCGGGGCGACCAGCCTCAGCTACATCCTGCACCGGGGCAACGACAAGGACCTGCCCAACGACCAGTCGCTGGACTTCGCCACCAGCGGCCGCGAGGTCTGGCTGATCGGCGGTCAGGAGGGCCACCTGCTGCCGCAGTCGGCCGGGGTCTCCTCGCAGCTGGACCTCTCCTCCGCGCGGGCCCAGTGGATCGACGCGAGGACGGTCGTGGTGCCCGCGAACTACGGCGCGGGCGACGCCGCGCTGAACGGCGGCACCAGCGCCCAGCTGATCTACGACCCGGCCGGCGGGATCACCGTCGACAAGGGGGTGCTCAGCAAGCCCGGGCAGTGGATCCGGCTCACCCCCGGCTCCCTGACGGCGGACCAGAAGAAGAAGTACCCGCACCTGGCCGGGTACCGCGCCTTCACCGTGGACGCCCGGGACGCCCGCCGCACCACCGAGGCGCTCCGCGGCCAGCTGCTCTTCACCGAGCACCTGCCGAACGGCGCCGCGCTGGCCGCCACCGGCGTGCAGATCCCCGGCGTGCTGGACGACCTGTACGCGGCCGGGGCCGCCCAGGCCCAACTCGGCCCGGTGTACCGGGAGGCCGGCGGCTGGGGCTGGTGGCGCGAGCGCCGGGTGACTCTCTCGCTCTGGGCGCCGACCGCCACCGAGGTCTCCGTCCAGCTCTTCGACGGGCCGAGCGGCGGCACCCCGAGGACGGTGCCGCTGCGCCGGGACGAGGCCACCGGCGTCTGGTCGCTGACCAGGGACGCCGGGGAGCTGGACGGCAGGTACTACCTGTACCAGGTGAAGGTCTGGGCGCCGAGCGTCGGCAAGGTGGTGACCAACCTGGTCACCGACCCGTACTCGGTGGCCCTCTCCACCGACTCCACCCGCTCCCTGGTGGCCGATCTGACGGCCCGTGACACCAAGCCGCGCGGCTGGGACCAGCACCGCGCCCCGCAGGCCGTGCCGCCGCAGAAGCAGCAGATCCAGGAGCTGCACGTACGGGACTTCTCGGCCACCGACAGCACCGTGCCGGCCGCCGAGCGCGGCACCTACAAGGCCTTCACCGAGTCGAAGTCGGCCGGGATGAAGCACCTGAAGGAGCTGGCCGCGGCGGGCGTCACCACCATCCACCTGCTGCCCACCTTCGACATCGCCACCATCCGGGAGAACCGGGCCCAGCAGCAGCTGCCCGCCTGCGACCTGGCCGCGCTGCCGGCCGACGGCGAGCAGCAGCAGGAGTGCGTGGCGGCGGTGCAGGCGGGCGACGCCTACAACTGGGGCTACGACCCGCTGCACTACACGGTGCCGGAGGGCTCCTACGCCACCGACCCGAACGGCCTGGCGCGCACCGTGCAGTTCCGCGAGATGGTGCAGGCGATGCACGAGGCCGGGCTGCGGGTGGTGCTGGACGTGGTCTACAACCACACCGCCGCCTCGGGGCAGGCCGAGCACTCGGTGCTCGACAAGGTGGTGCCCGGCTACTACCAGCGGCTGAGCGACACGGGGAAGGTCACCACCGACTCCTGCTGCGCGGACACCGCGCCCGAGCACGCGATGATGAACAAGCTGGTGGTCGACTCGGTGGTGACCTGGGCCCGCGAGTACAAGGTGGACGGCTTCCGCTTCGACCTGATGGGCCTGGACCCCAAGCAGACCATGCTGGACGTGCGCTCCGCGCTGGACCGGCTGACGCTCCGCCAGGACGGGGTGGAGGGCAAGGACCTCTTCCTCTACGGCGAGGGCTGGAACTTCGGCGTCGTCGCCAACGACGCCCGCTTCGTCCAGGCCACCCAGCTGAACATGGCCGGAACCGGCATCGCCACCTTCAACGACCGGATCCGGGACGCCGCCCGCGGCGGCAACTTCATGCTCGACTCCGCGCCGCAGCAGGGCTTCGCCTCCGGGCTCTTCACCGACCCGAACGGCTCGGCGGCCAACGGCACCCCCGAGGAGCAGCGGGCCCGGCTGCTGCGGCAGATGGACCAGGTGAAGGTCGGACTGACCGGGAACCTGGCGGGGTACTCCTTCACCGACAGCAGCGGACGGACCGTCACCGGTGCGGGCGTGGACTACAACGGCGCCCCGACCGGCTACGCGGCCGACCCCGGGGAGGCGCTGGAGTACCTCGACGCGCACGACAACGCGGACCTGTTCGACGCGCTGGCCTACAAGCTGCCCGTCACCACCGCGCCCGCCGACCGGGCCCGGATGCAGGCGCTCGGCCTCTCGCTCACCGCGCTGAGCCAGGGCCCGGGCTTCCTGCAGGCCGGCAGCGAGCGGCTGCGCTCCAAGTCGCTGGACGCCAACTCCTACGACTCCGGTGACTGGTTCAACGCGATCGAGTGGGACTGCGCCAAGGGCAACGGCTTCGGCCGGGGCCTGCCGATGGCGGCCGACAACAAGGCGATGTGGCCGGCGGCCAAGCAGCTGCTGGCCGACCCGAAGCTGCGGGTGGGCTGCAACGAGGTCTCCTCGGCGGACGAGCAGTACCGGCAGTTCGTCCGGATCAAGCAGTCCTCGCCGCTGTTCGCCCTCGCCACCACGGCCGAGGTGCAGCGCCGCCTCTCCTTCCCGCTCTCCGGTACGGCCGGCGAGCAGCCGGGCGTGATCACCATGCACCTGGACGGCACCGGCCTGCCCGGCGCGGAGCGCGGCATCACCGTGGTGTTCAACGCGACCCCGGCCGAACAGCGCCAGACCGTGCCCGGGGCGGCGGGCAGCGCGCAGCGCCTGCACCGGGTGCAGGCGGACGGCGCCGATCCGGTGGTGAAGGGCGCCCGCTTCGAGCCGGGCACCGGGACCTTCACGGTGCCGGCCCGGACGGTGGCGGTCTTCGTGCAGGGCTGACGCGTTCGGCCGAGGTGTTCACAGGGGCCCGTCCGTTCACAGCGGGCGGGCCCGTTCACAGGCACGACATGTGGCTGATACGAGTCATCGTCAAGTCGCATGGCCGGAAATCGCCGTCCGGCGTCCCGTGGTGGTGACACCCGGGCGCCGGGCGGCGCTGTTTCGGGGTCCACGGAGGGCCGGCGCCGCCGACCGACCGACCGTCCGGACGGGTGGCGATCCTGCCGCTGTTCAGTGCGGATCTGCCGGATGCGAAGCGGTTCCGGAAGGCGACAAGCGTTTTCGCCAGCCCCTTGCGCACCACGGGAGTTGGCACCGGTGCGAGGCTCGTGTGCCTGGGTCGGATATCGGCCAATCCGTGACGTGCATCTGTCATTCACGGCGGGTTTGCTGCCACGATTCCCCCTGCCGCGGACGAGATGGCCCCAAGTCCCCAACCGACGCGGCGTTCCAGCGCAGGCAAGGCGCTACCAAGCACCACTCCTTTCAACGCACCGACCCGGGCGTCGCACAGGCAGCCCGGGGCCCCCGCTGTGCCGCAACCCCGCGGCCAGGTTCTCTCCACCGTCCGTGCACCCCGCGGGCGGTCGGAAAAGGAGTCCGCATGTCCCGCTACACCCACGCCCGGGTGACGATGGCCGCGCTCGCCGCGACCACCGCCCTGGTGGTGACCGCCCTGCCCACGATGGCGCAGGCGTCCCCGCAGGCCCCCTCCCAGGTCAACTCGATCGCGGCCGGCAAGGCCAGCCTCCTCGCCTCCGCCGACCAGCAGGGCGCCGGCCTGGTCCAGTCCCTCGGCCTCGGCGGCCAGGAGAAGCTGGTCGCCAAGGACGTCGTGGTCGACGCCGACGGCTCCCGCCACCTGCGCTACGAGCGCACCTTCGCGGGCCTCCCGGTGCTCGGTGGCGACCTGGTCGTCCACCAGACCGCCGGTGGCCTCACCAAGGGCGTGGACAAGGCGAGTTCGGAGGCGCTGACCGGCTTCAGCACCACCCCGAAGCTGGCCGCCCCGGCCGCCCAGTCCTCGGCGCTCGCCGCCGAGCAGGGCTCCAGCCTGGACACCGCCCCCCGCCTGGTCGTCTGGGTCGCCTCGGGCGCCCCGCGGCTGGCCTACGAGACCGTGGTCTCGGGCGTCGAGTCGGACGGCACCCCGTCCCGGATGCACGTGGTGACGGACGCCCAGACCGGCGCCCTGATCCAGAAGTACGAGGGCATCAAGAAGGGCACCGGCCAGGGCGTCTTCGTCGGCAACGTCACCATCGGCACCTCGCTGTCGGGTTCGACGTACCAGATGAAGGACACCGCGCGCGGTGGCCAGTACACCACCAACCTGAACAACGGGACCTCGGGGAACGGCACCCTGTTCACCAAGTCCACCGACGCCTGGGGCAACGGCCTCGCCTCCAACAAGGAGTCGGCCGCCGTCGACGCGCACTACGGCGCGGGCGCGACCTGGGACTACTACAAGAACACCTTCAACCGCAGCGGCATCCGCAACGACGGCGTCGGCGCCTTCAGCCGGGTCCACTACGGCAGCAACTACGTCAACGCCTTCTGGGACGACGGCTGCTTCTGCATGACCTACGGCGACGGCTCGGGCAACAACGCCCCGCTGACCGCGCTGGACGTGGCCGGCCACGAGATGACCCACGGCGTCACCTCCAACACCGCCAACCTCACCTACTCGGGCGAGTCCGGCGGTCTGAACGAGGCCACCTCGGACATCTTCGGCACCATGGTCGAGTGGTACGCCAACCTGCCCGCCGACCCGCCGGACTACCTGATCGGCGAGGAGATCAACATCAACGGGGACGGCACGCCGCTCCGTTACATGGACAAGCCCTCCAAGGACGGCTCCTCCAAGGACTCGTGGTACTCGGGCATCGGCAACGTGGACGTGCACTACTCGTCCGGCCCGGCCAACCACTTCTTCTACCTGCTGTCCGAGGGCAGCGGCGCGAAGGTCGTCAACAACGTCAGCTACAACAGCCCGACGGTGAACAACATCACCGTCGCCGGCATCGGCCGGGACAAGGCCGCGGCGATCTGGTACCGCGCGCTGACCGTCTACATGACCTCCAGCACCAACTACGCCCAGGCCCGCACCGCCACCGAGAACGCGGCCAAGGACCTGTACGGCGCCGGCTCGACCGAGCTCTACCAGGTCGGCATGGCGTGGGCCGGCGTCGCGGTCGGCCAGCCGCCGACCAACCCGGGCACCGTCACCGTGACCAGCCCCGGCAACCAGACCACCAAGGTCAACACCGCGGTGAACCTGCAGATCAACGCCAGCGGCGGCACCGCCCCGCTGACCTTCTCGGCCACCGGCCTGCCGGCCGGCCTGTCGATCTCCACCTCCGGGAAGATCACCGGCACCCCGACCACCGAGGGCACCTCGAACGTGACGGTCACCGCCACGGACGCCGCCAACAAGTCGGGCACGGCCAGCTTCACCTGGACCGTGAACAACGTCACCAGCACCTGCACCCCGGCGCAGCTGCTCGGCAACGCGGGCTTCGAGTCCGGCAACACCACCTGGACCACGACCTCGGGCGTGATCGACAGCGGCACCAGCAAGCCCGCCCGCACCGGCTCCTACAAGGCCTGGCTGAACGGCTACGGCTCCTCGCACACCGACAG